>NZ_BAAAHQ010000001.1:605920-626893 GCF_039525605.1 Nonomuraea longicatena
CGCCGAGCCCGCGCCGGACCTCGCGGGACTGGAGCAGGCCCGCGAGCTGGCCGAGGCGGAGGTCACGGCGTCGGCGTCGGCCCGCGACCGGGCGCGGGCACGCGCGGAGCGGCTGGGCGCGCTGCACGAGGACCTCGACGGTTGCCTGGCCCGGTGGCGTCCGGTGGAGGAGGACTTCCGGCTGGCCGAGCGGCTGGCGGCGCTCACCTCGGGCACCTCGGGCGACAACCAATGGAACATGAGCCTGTCGTCGTTCGTGCTGGGGGAGCGGCTCCGGCAGGTCGTGGAGGCGGCCAACGACCGGCTCGACCACATGTCCGGCGGTCGCTACCGGCTCCAGCACGATCTGCGCAGGACGGCGGGCACCCGGAGCCGGTCGGGCGGCGGGCTCGGGCTCCGCGTCGCCGACGGATGGACGGGGGTCGACCGCGACCCTGCCACGCTGTCGGGCGGCGAGAGCTTCATCACCTCGCTGGCCCTGGCCCTGGGGCTGGCCGACGTGGTGACCGCGGAGGCGGGTGGTGCCGAGATCGGCACGCTGTTCGTGGACGAGGGGTTCGGCACGCTGGACGAGGAAACGCTCGACGGCGTGCTCGACATCCTCGACGGGCTGCGCGACGGCGGCCGGGCCGTCGGCATCGTCAGCCACGTCGCCGAACTCCGCACCCGGATCCCCACCCAGCTCCGCGTCGCCAAGACCCGCACCGGATCGACGTTGTCGGTGCTGGGCGGCTCCGACCCGCCGTGAGCAGGCCGGGCGGGCTGCTGCCCTGGTCGCGCGGCAGGTCGTGTCGCCCTCGGCCGGTGGGCCGGTCAGCGGGTGAGCAGGAAGGCGGCGACGATCGCGGCGGCGGTCACGAAGGCGAGAGCGTACAGCAGGACGAAGCGGGCGAGGCGGCGGCGGACATAGCCGGGGCGGTGGCGGTCGGCGGTCATGGAAGCATCCTGCCGTGACCGTCACCTGACCGGGGTCCGTCACCGTGGGTATCGTCGATTGTCCGAACCGGGCCGATCTTGCACGCTGTGAGGTGTGATGAAGGAAACCACGCCGACGAGGACCAGAGTCGCCGTCGCGAGCCTGGTCGGTACCGCCATCGAGTTCTACGACTTCTACATCTACGGCACCGCCGCCGCCCTGGTCCTCAACACCGCGTTCTTCCCCGAGATGGACGCGACGGCGGGCACCCTGGCCGCGTTCTCGACGTTCGCCGTGGCGTTCCTGTCGCGTCCGCTCGGCTCGGCGCTGTTCGGGCACTGGGGTGACCGGATCGGCCGCAAGTCCATGCTGGTCGCCTCGCTGCTGCTGATGGGCCTGTCCACGGTGGCGATCGGGCTGCTGCCCGGATACGCCGCGATCGGGGTGGCGGCGCCGATCCTGCTGGTGCTGCTGCGTTTCTCCCAGGGCATTGGACTGGGCGGCGAGTGGGGCGGTGCCGCGCTGCTCGCCACCGAGCACGCCCCGCCCGGCAAACGCGGCCTGTACGCGATGTTCCCGCAGCTCGGCCCGGCGGTGGGATTCATCGCCGCCAACGGGTTCTTCCTGGTCCTCGGGGTCACGCTGAGCGAGGAGCAGTTCAGGTCGTGGGGCTGGCGGCTGCCGTTCGTGGCGAGCCTGCTGCTGGTGCTGATCGGCCTCTACGTCCGGGTACGGATCGCGGAGACCCCCGTCTTCCGCCAGGCGATGGACCAGCGCCGCATCGCCAAGGTGCCGTTCGCCGGGCTGATGCGCCACCAGTGGCGGCGGGTCCTGCTCGGCGCGGGCGCGATGACGATCGCCTACACCCTCTTCTACACGGCCACCGTCTACTGCCTGTCGTACGGAACGGCCACGCTCGGCCTCCCGAGGACGACGATGCTCGCGCTGACCATGGTGGGCGTGGTGTTCATGGCGGCGGGCACGGCGGTGTCGGCGATCGTCTCCGACCGGGCGGGCCGAAAGCGCACCCTCCTCGCGGGTACGGCCGGTGCCGTGGTGTGGGGGCTGGTGATGTTCCCGCTGATGGAGACCCGCTCGGTGGTGCTCGTGGGGGTGGCGCTCACGGTGGCGCTGGCGCTGATGGGGCTGATCTTCGGCCCGATGGGCGCGTACCTGCCGGAACTGTTCCACACCGAGTACCGCTACAGCGGCGCGTCGGTCGCCTACAGCCTCGGCGGCGTACTCGGCGGCGCGGTGCCGCCGCTGGTGGCGACCGTGCTGCAGGGCGGCTTCGCCGTCGGCGTGTACGTCTCGGCGATGGCCGTGCTCAGCGCCCTGTGCCTGCTGGTCCTCCCCGAGACGGCGACAGAGTCCCTGACCCAGCCGAACGAGCGATGAAACGCGAGTGCGACCGGGGCGGGCGGCGATGGCCGAGTGGTTGTTCGGCGCACGACGCTTCCGTTGCGGCGTCACGGCGGGGTGGTGGGGGAGGAGGAGCGTGTTCCTGGAGGTCGTCAGCCGGAGTGCGGTGAGTGGTGGGTGGGCGGCTGTGCCGTAGGAGAGAATCTGCCCGAAGCCGCTCAGTAGCCCCGGGTGCGGCGGGAGGCCGGGCGGATGCGGCGGGCCAGGTCACGGCCGAGGAAGGCGCGGAACATCTCCGCCCCCACGATCACCCCCGCGCCGATCCCCAACGCCAGCGACAGCGCCTCGATCAGGTGCAGCGTCCCCACCGACAGCTCCCCGATGCTCAGCTCCAGCAGCCCCCGGTACAACGCGCTGCCCGGCAGCAGCGGCCCGATCGCCGGGATCACGAACACCGTCGCGGGCACCCGTACCAGCCGCGCGTACGCCGTTCCCGCGAGTCCGATCACCGCCGACGCCAGCGCCGTCGCCACCACGGCGGGCGCCCCGTTCCACACCAGCAGCACGAACGTCGTCCAGATCAGCCCACCGCCGATCGCCCCCGGCAGCAGGTGGCGGGGCGGCACCAGCAGCGCCACGGCGAACGTCAGCGACACCCCGATCGCCCCCGCGAGCTGCGGCGGGGCGAGCGTGAGCGGCGCGGCGGGCACGTTGTCCACGGTGATGCGCACGCCGAGCGAGACCGCGAGCGTGAGCATCGAGCCGATCCCCGAGATCACCGCCGAGACGATGAAGATGATCTCGGTGAGTCGGGCGGTCGCGGTGACGTACTCGCCCGCGATCCCGTCCTGCACGGCCGCCACCAGCGGACGGCCCGGCAGCAGCGCGATCACCGCGCCGACGACGACGGCGGAGGCTTGGACGGCGACGTCCTGCCAGATGAGCAGCACCGCGACGAGCGCGCCGAAACTGGCCGCGAGCGCCGTCTGGAAGAACTCGGGCACCCCCCGCCTGGCCAGCCACGCACCCGCACGGTCACCGGCGACGGTGGCGACGAACGCCGCCGCCGCCACGATCGGCCCGCCGCCGATCAGCACCGCGGCCGAGGCCGAGATCAGCGCGAGCGCGGTGACGGCCAGCCAGTCCGGGTACACCTTGACCCGCCGGGTGATCTCCCGCAGCCGCTCCTGCGTCTCGCCGAGCGACAGCCCCTGTGACGCGATCTCGCCGACGAGCGTGTGAACGGCGATCAGCCGGTCGTAGTCGGGCTGGCGCCGCCGTACCCGCCGCTCGGCGGTGGTCGCGGCGCGGCCGTCGTCCGGCACATGCGAGAGCGTGATCGCCGACAGGTTGACGTCCGCCTCCACGTGCCGCATCCCGTACGCCTCCAGGATGCGCCGCATGGCGCCGCCGACGTTCTCCGTCGCCTCGCCGCTGCCGAGCAGGAGTTCGCCGACGCGGAGCGCCAGCGCCATGGCACGATGCCCGTCGGCATCGGAGGCGGTGTACGTCATCGGATGGAAACGTAGCGCCCCGCCGCCCGCGTGCCGGTCAGGCGCACGGGACTTCCGCCAGATCCACTGGAGAAGCAGGGCCACCAACCCGAGCACCGCCGAGCCGCGGATCGTGCCGCTCGCGCGACGCGCCAGCGCTTGGTGGCCGGTGGGCTAGGGTCGGCGGACGCCCCACCGCCCCGGTTCACGACCACCCGTTCGGCACACCCGCGACCCCTTCCCTCCACGGAGGTTCCCAGCACTCGCGACCCTTCCTTGAGGTCAGCGCCCTGTGCAGGCCGCCAGAGCCCGCACCCCTCTACCCGAGGTCAGCGCTCCATGCAGGCCGCCAGCGCCCGCATTCTCCACCCGAGGTCAGCGCTCCACGTAGGCCGCCAGCGCCCGCACCCGCGCCGCGTGCTCGTCGTGCCCGACGATCACCGGCGGCTCGTTGTACGGCATCGCGTCGGAAGAGCGCCGCAACTTGATGTACTGCCCGCACGCGTCGATCGCGTACGGCTCCATGTCGTCCTGCAACGCGCCGATCACCGTGATCCCGTACGTCTCGCCGATGCGCCGGAACAGCGCCACCGCCTCGCGCCGATGCTCCTTGCCCAGGTTGCGGCCCAACTCGTCGAGCACCAGGCACAGATGCCCGCCGCCGGAGGAGGCGATCGCGGCCGCACACACCAGCTTGACCGCCTTCTCGTCCATCAGCGCCGTGTTGGCCCGCCGGTTGTACGGCACGAAACCCTGCCCGTCGCCGCGCCGCCACTTCGGCGTGACCCGCCACTGCCAGCGCTGCTCCGGGTCCGCCGGAGGCGGCGGGACCGGGAACTCCAGCGTCGCGCCGTAGCCGCCGTAGCCGGTGTCGAGCTTCTCGAACTCCTCGGCCACCCGCGCCAGCCGCGCCTTGATCGCCGCTGTCAGCGCCGCCCGGTGCACGGCCGTGGACCGGGCGGCCTCCTCGGCGCCCTTGTCGGCCGCGGCCAGGTCGCGCTGCCTGGAGACGAGTTGCGCCTCGATCTGGCGGCGCTGGTGCTTCTCGTACTCCTCCTGCCCGCGCAGATAGGAGGCCAACGCCCCGCACACCGCCGCGAACGTGGCCTGCTCGCGCGCGGAACTGCCCGCCCGCTCGGACATCAGGAAGCGCAGTTCCTCCGGAACCTCGGCGTCCGCTTCGGGGAAGGTGTCGCGGTAGGCGTGGTCGAAGCCGCGCTCGGCCAGCCGCCACCACTCGTCGGCGCCGCGTGGCCGCTCCTCCTCCGGCAGCGCCGCGACCCACTCGCGGGCGCCCTCGACGCTGCCGCCCCAGTCGGCGGCCAGCGCCTCCAGCTTGAGCGAATCACGTTCGGCGCCCACCTTCCGGTCCTGCACGGCCGCCTGGCCGCGTTCGGCCTCCAGCCGCTGGCGGCGGCCCTCCAGCCGTTCGATCTCCATGTCGCGGGTACGCGCACGGAAGTCGAGCGCGCCCGCCTGGCGCTCGGCCTCCGCCACCTTCGGCGCGGCCTCCTCAAGGGCGGCGCTCAGCTCGGCCAGCCGTTCGCGCCGCTCGGCCAGCCGCTCCTCGACCTCGGCCAGGCGGACGGCCGCCTTGGCGCCCTCAAGGCGCCGCTGCGCCTGCGCGACGTCCTCCTCCGCCTGCCGGACGGCCTGCGCGGCCGTCTCCTGCCCGTCCTTGGCCCGGTGCAGCCGGTGCTCGGCCGCCTTGATCCGCGCCTCCCGCCCGGTCGCCACCCCGTCGAAGGCGCCCACGACGCTGACCCCGGCCGCGCTGACCAGCACCGAGCCGGGCAGATCGGCCAGCGCGGCGGCGGCGGCGTCGAGCCGGGCGGCGTCCACGATCACCGCGTGCTCGTGCGGCCAGCCGCGCAGCCCGGTGAGCGCCTGCGCCGAGTTGTCGTCGCGGGCCTGCTCCGCGACGTCGAGGGCGTCGAGCAGGCCCGTCGCCTCCACCCCCGCCGCCGTCAGGGTGTTGAGCTGGGCGGCGGCCGGGCCGCCCTCGGCGTCGTCGAGCGCCGCCTGCGCCGAGGCCGCCTCCTGGTCGGCCACGCCGAGCGCCTTCAACGCCTCGTTGAGCCGCAGGCGGGCCGTGCGCGACTCGCCCTCGGCGGCGGGGACGTCTCGGCCGTCGGCGAACCGGCGCTCCTCCTCCAGCCCCGGGATGCGGCGGCGCAGTTCGTCGGCCGAGTTGGCGGCCACCGCGCGGTCGGACTCCAGCTTGGCCGCCCTCGCCTGCAGCGCCGCGAGCTCCTTTCTGGCCTCGCCCACCCGCCGGTCCAGCGTGTCGTCCTTCAGCGTCGCGATCTCGGCCTGGACCCGGGCGATCTCCTCCGCCGCCGCCTCTCCCGCGCGCCGGTGGCGCGCGCTGTCGGCCGCGAGCGCCTCGTCGCGGTCTGCGGCGTCGGCCAGTTTGCGCGCCTGCCGTCCGCGCCAGCAGCGCAGCGACTCCGCCAGCCTGACCCTCGCCTCGTCGCGGCGGTCGAACGTGGTCACCAGCGCCTTCGACTCGGACTCGAACTCCGCCAGCCGCTCGCTCGCCAGAACCGCCTTCACCCTCCTCGCGTGCTCGTCGCGGCGGGCCTCGCGCTCCTGCTCAAGCTCGGTGTCGAGGCCGGTCAGCGCCGCGATCGCCTCGAACACCCGCTCGGGGGAGATCTCGTTCAGTGGCTGGGACAGCAGGTTCGTGGCCACCTTGCTGCGAACCGACGTCGACAGGAACGACACGCAACGGACGCGGTCGCCGTACAGGACCTTGGTGAGGTCGCGGGCCACCACGTCGCGGCGGCCCGCCGAACGCGGCAGCGACGCCCACAGGTCGTCGGCGCGGGCCACCCGCTCGGCCTCGGACGCGGCCGCCGCCAGGTGCACGCCCTCGCGCCAGCGGATCTCCAGGTGCGGGGCCTCCTGGTTGACGCGCAGCCACACCGTCAGCGCCCCGCCGGAGGTGTCCGGCAGCTCGAACAGCTCACCGCCCCCACCCGGCCCGGCCGCGACCTCGGCGCCCGAACGGCCGGTCGTCCTCGGGCCTGAACCATGGGGCGTCTCCGTGGCCGAGCGGCCGGCCGTCGCCGCGTGGGAACGGTCGGCTGTATCCGAGCGGCCGGCCGTCTCCGCGTGGGAACGGTCCGCCGCGTCCGTCCCGGCCGGTCCGGCGCCCAGTTCGTCATCGTCGCCGGGTTCGTGCGGCCCGCTGGACACGGCGCCGGGCTCCGGTGGCCCGCTGGACATGGATCCGTCGGCACCCGCCGGCTTGGTGAACACGGACTCGTCGGCGCCCGGGGGGCCGAACACGCCCACGATGTAGCCGTGGTCGGCGCTGGCCCACTGCTTGGCGCCGGCGCCGCTGGCCAGTTCGGCGTTGAACAGCAGCTCGGACACCGCCTTGGCGCCCGACGCGAAACGCCACTGCTCATCGCCCAGCAGCGCCGTGATCGACGCGATGAACGACGACTTGCCCGCACCGTTGGAGTCCTTCGGCCCCGCTCCGGCCACCACGATCAGGGTGCCGGGGACCGTGGGCACCGGATGCGTCGACAACCGCGAGATGTTGACCGCCTGCATGGCGATCAGCACCCGGTCGCCGACGACGTTCTCCACCTGCGACACGCTCAACCCCCATACCCTCTCTCTACCGGTTCTGTCAGATCGTGACCCGCCGTCCTCACGTAGCCGCTCTTGGGGCGTGGATCGCTGTGACCCGCCGTCCTCATGAGGCCGCCCTCCGGGCGCGGACCGCTGTGGCCAGCGGTGTGTGCGGGCCGGCTGCCAGGATCAGCTCCTCCTGCAGGCGCTGCCGCGCCGCCGGGGTCAGCCGGTGGAACTGCGGGCCGGGGACGTACCCGCCCTGCTCCTCGCCCGCCTTCACCTGTCCGACCAGGCCCGCGTGCCGCAGCGCCCGCAGCGCGGACTCCAGCTCACCGATCGGCAACTGGGTATGGCGCCGCAACTCGTCGACCGGCGTGGGGTGCGGCGACAGCCAGGTGTCCTCGGGCAGCAGCCCCTCGGCGCGCGGGATCGCCACCGAGTGCACCAGGATCAGCGCCAGCACCGCGCGCTCGGCCTCGCCCGGCACGCCGGGCGTGCGCGCGGCCACCGCGTCGGCGTAGCCGGAGGTCCAGCGCTCGCGGTGGGCCACGAGCACCCGCCCGCGCAGTGCGAGCATCTCGGCCAGAGTGTGCCGCATCGCCGGGTCGCGCAGCGCCGCGAACCTCGCCTCCAGCACCGGCTCGGCCGCGTGTTCGACCGCCACGAACGCCGCCACCAGTTCCGCCCGCCGCCGCTCGTCGTAGGCGTCGAGCAGGTCGCCGAACTCCGTGCCGCCGCCCTCGACCCGCCCTTCGAGGGCCTGCGCCTCGGGTTCCGGGACGGCGGCGACGAGGTCGGCGTCGGCCACCACCGTGAGGTCGCGGTCGGGGTCGGGGATGCGGCGGACCAGCTCCTTCAACTGGGAGTACGACTCGACCGGCCACAGCGCGCACCGGGGGCCGAGCCGGACGATCCCGTCCGCCAGGACGATCCACGCCGAGTCGTGCAGCCGCCGCAGCGCGCCGACGGCCCAGTTGCGCATCAGGTCGTCCGTACGGCCGATCAACGCCCGGTAGGTGTCGAGCACCTGCTCCACCGGGGCGGAGCCGCCGGGCCACGGGTCCGTGGTCAGGTCGGTCCAGCAGCACCTGAGACAGGCGGCGAGCACGCGCCTGGCCTCGCCCGCCCGCTCGATCGGCATCGGCGCCACCTGGTGCTCCTCCAGGAGCGACGGCGTCACCCCGTCCGGCCACACGGGCAGCGCGGTGCCGGTGGTGTCGCCGTACGAGAGCCTCAGCATGCCCGCAGGCGCCGCGACTCCCGCTCCGAGCCGCAGCGGCCCGCCCGCCCGCGCCCGCGCATGCGCTGCGGGGTCGTCCTCGCTCACGTGTCCCACTACCTGGTCCTTCTCGTTCATCCGCCTACCGCTGCCGTCTTCTCCCACGCGAGCTGCCGCACCCGCCCCGCCCCGAGCCTGCTCGGGGCCGGGTGACCGCTCGGGCGTCCCGTCCCCGCCGACCGCTCGTTCGCTGCGCGGCCGGGTGCGGGACGGTCACCGGACGCGCTCCAGGAAGCCGTGGGAGAGCCATGCGGGCTCGCGGCCAGGATCGACGCTCAACGTGTCTGACCAGGTCAGGCGATATGGCAGCTCGGGCCGCAGGTCGATGCTGGTGAGGTCGGACAGCAGCCGCCGCGCAGCCGCCCAGTCGTCGCGCACCGCCTCGGCCAGCGCCACCCGGTCGCCGCCGCCGAGCAGGGACTCGGCCACCTGGACCAGGCGTTCGAGCGCCGCACCGGGCGACTGGTCGAGCGAGCCGGACGGCCCGTCGTCGGGCAGGGTGGACCGAGGGGGAGTGGGTTGCGCGGGCACCGGCCGGGGCGCCTCGTCCACCGCACGGGCGATGGCGGCCGGATCGTGCCAGGGTGCCGGGGCGTCGAAGACGAACCCGTCGAGGACCGCCGCCAGCCGTTCCTTGGACGCGGTCTGCGCGAACGTGCGCCAGGTCTCGGTCGGCAGCAGGGTCAGGTTGCGGGTGGTTCCGGCGGAGTCGGCCAGCCGCCCGGCCGCCCGCCGGGAGGCGTCGCTGTAGGAGTAGATGGCGGCCCGCAG
The DNA here is from genome assembly GCF_039525605.1 of Nonomuraea longicatena. Lineage (NCBI taxonomy): Bacteria > Bacillati > Actinomycetota > Actinomycetes > Streptosporangiales > Streptosporangiaceae > Nonomuraea > Nonomuraea longicatena. The sequence continues at coordinate 615,330 of NZ_BAAAHQ010000001.1, forward strand.
CTCGGTGCACACCCGGTCGAGGGCGGGCCAGCGGGTCAGGATCGTGCCGTGGAGGCCCTGGGCCCGGCGGGCGATCTCCTCGGTGCCCCACAGTTTGGGCGCCTGCTCACGAAGTTCCTCGATGGTGCCGGTGGTGAGCGTGATCAGCTCCAGCGCCCACAGCCGGAAGGCCCGCGCCAGGTTGACCGCGCTCTGCCTGGCCTGCTCCATGGTGGTGCGGGGGTCGGCGACGTTGAGGTCTTCGAGGGCGAGCAGGCGGTGCATCTCGGACTGGCCGCCGTCGTCCATCATCCGCCTGATGAACATGAGCCCGACCACGCTCGTGAAGGAGGCGCGGTAGCGGAGCTGGTTGGGTTTGGGGAAGACCTCGCGGATCGCGCCGAGCCCCTTGAGCACGCGCAGGCGGTTGTCGAACTGCTCGCCGGAGTAGGCGCGGCAGACGTGGCGCATCTGCTCGTGCGTCAGCCATTCCTCACCGGCCTCGGCGAACGCCGTGAACAGCGTTTCGGCGATGTCGACCAGCACGGGGTCGTCGACGACGGCGCCGCTGTCGCGGGCGAGCGCGGCGAACATCCGCCGGTAGGTCGACAGCACCGCTTCGTCGGAGAGCGCGGCGTCGAGGGTCAGAGGCTGTTCGGACACGCGCACTAAGGTACGGGTTCCCACCGACACTGTTGTCCCGCTCCTGGTCTCGCTTCCGCCAAGCCGTGCTGTCAGGGCCCGGCCGTTCGGACATCGACCGGGACACAGCCGGAGACGACCGGATTCCTGCCACTCACCCGGGAATCCGCGGATCAGGACGCCAGGGGGAGGCCCGGAGTCCCGGTTGATGACGTCGAGCAGGCGAGCGAGGTGGGTGCGGGCGCTTCCCCGACGTACTGCACGAACATCGCCTGCTCTCAGAACGGCGACATCAGATAGCCGCCCGCCGCCGCGCTCGCCGCCGCCACCAGGAGGAAGGAGGCCACGTAGAAGCCGCCGGGCAGGAACGTCAGCCGGGCGAGCTGGTCGGCGTCGGAGTCGCGGGCCTGCCGCCGGCGGCGTTTGCGCTGGAGTTCGACGATCGGCCGCACACCGCCGAACAGCAGGAACCACACGGCCGCGTACGCGACGGCCTGCTGCGCCTCGATCGGGGCGAACCAGGACAGCGCGAAGACGGCGCCGCCGGTGACGAGCAGGATCAGCGCGCCGTACAGGTTGCGGATGAGCAGCAGCATGCACACCAGGAGCAGCAGGACCACCCACACGAGCAGCGTGATGCGGCCCTGCACGGTGAGCGCCGCGCCTGCGAGGCCGAGCAGCGACGGGGCGGGGTATCCGGCGAGGGCGGTGAGCACCATGCCTGGCCCGGTGGGGCGGCCCCTGGTGAGGGTCACGCCCGAGGTGTCGGAGTGCAGCCGGATGCCCTCCAGCTTGCGGCGCGTGAGCAGCGCCATGAGCGCGTGGCCGCCCTCGTGGGCGATCGTGACCAGGCCGCGCGCCACGCGCCAGGACGCGGCGAACGTGACGACGGCGAGCGCCGCCAGCGCCGAAACCACCACGACCCACGGCTCGGGCGCCGGTTGTACCTTCACGAGCTGGGCCAGGAACGTCTCCATCAGGGAAAGACCCTATCCGGGTAAAGTCACGAGCGTGGTCATAGAACTACATTCTGACGCGGACATGGCGGCAGCGCGCTCGATCCTCGCCCCAGGGCCGGCGGGGCTACGGGCTGTGTGCTGGGGGAATGCTTCCGACATGATCTGATAGAAGCGGAAGGACGGTGACAGATGGCACGGATCAAGGGGTTCCTTCACGGTGGACGCACCCGCGAGGAGGCACCCGAGCACTCCATGGACCCCCGCGCCGTGGAGGAGTCCCCATACCGCCCGACCGTCATCGACAACGCGCTCTACCGCGACGGCGACCGCCTCGACAACCCCGGCTCGCTCGCCGACGCCTTCGAGCGACTCAAGGACATGCCGGGCACCATGGCCTGGATCGGCCTGTACCGCCCGAAGGACTGGGAGCTGGTCAAGCTCGCCGAGGAGTTCCAGCTCCACGAGCTCGCGGTGGAGGACGCGATCGTCGGCTCCCAGCGGCCCAAGGCCGACCGGTACGGCGACACCCTGTTCGTCGTCCTGCGCGCCGCCCGCTACCTCGACGAGGCGGAGGAGGTCGCCTTCGGTGAGCTTCACGTCTTCGTCGGCCCCGACTTCGTGATCACCGTCCGCCACGCGGAGGCGCCCGACCTGCAAGCCGTGCGCAAGCGCATGGAGTCCGACCCCGAACTGCTCCGCCAGGGCCCGCAGGCCGTGCTGTACGCGATCCTGGACGCCGTCGTCGACGGCTACGCCCCCGTGGTGGCCGGACTGCAGAAGGACATCGAGGAGATCGAGGCACAGGTGTTCGGCGGCGACCCGGCCGTCTCGCGCCGCGTCTACGAGCTGTCGGGCGAGGTCATCGAGTTCCAGCGGGCCACGGCGCCGCTGGTGCAGATGATCGACCGCTTCACCGCGGGCGCGGGGAAGTACGGCGTCAACGACGAACTGCAGAGCTACCTGCGCGATGTCGCCGACCACGCGATCACCGTCACCGAGCGGGTCGCCGGGTTCCGCCAGATGCTCCAGGACATCCTGGTCATCAACGCCACCCTCGTGAACCAGCAGCAGAACGAGGAGATGGCCAAGATGACCGAGGCCAGCATCCGCCAGGGCGAGGAGGTCAAGAAGATCTCCGCCTGGGCGGCCATCCTGTTCGCCCCCACCCTCGTCGGCACCATCTACGGCATGAACTTCGACTTCATGCCGGAGACGCACTGGTCGCTCGGTTACCCCTTCGCGATGCTGCTGATGGCCGCCGTGTGCGGGATCCTCTACCTGGTCTTCAAACGCCGCGACTGGCTGTGAGGCGTCAGTGCCAGTCGGCCTTGTCCACCACGTTGACCAGCTCCCGCCCGGCCGCGAACCGCCGGGCGTTCTCCTCCAGCACGGCGAAGCGCCGCTCCGCGCTGTGTGGTCCCACCCCGGCCACGTGCGGGGTGATGAGCACCTCCGGCCGTGACCACAGCGGATGCCCGGCGGGCAGCGGCTCGTCCTCGAACACGTCGAGCGCCGCGCCCCGCAGCCGCCCCTCACGCAGCGCCTCGGTGAGCGCGTCGAGCCGTACGGTGGGGCCGCGCCCGACGTTGACCAGGTAGGCGTCCGGCCTGAACCGGGCCAGCCGGGCCGCGTCCATCATCCCCTCGGTGCGCGGAGTGTGCGGCACGGTCAGCACCACCAGGTCGGCCTCCGGCAGCAGCGCGTCCAGCGCCTCGGCCGGGTGGACGGCGGCGAAGCCGGGCAGCGGCCGCCCGGCCTGACGTGGGTCCACTCCGGTCACCGTGGTCCCGAACGCCGCCAGCAGCCGCCCGACCTCGGCGCCCACCGCGCCCGCCCCGACGATCAGAGCGTGCGCCTCCGCCGGCGACAGCACCGCCCCCGGATCCCGGTCGGGGGCCCAGCGGGCGCGCGCCTGGTCTCCGACGTACGCGGGCAGGCCCCTGGCCAGCGCCAGCACCAGGGCCAGGGTGTGGGTGGCCACGTGGTCGGTGTAGGTGTCGCGCATGTTCGTGACGGTCAGCGGGTGCTCGATGAGCGCCCGGTGGTAGTAGCCGGGCGGGGGCGCGGCCTGGGGCGCCTGGAGCCAGCGCAGCCGCCGGGCGTGCCGCAGCAGGTGCTCGGGCAGGCGCCCGTAGGCGGCGTCGGCGTCGCGCAGCGCCGCCTCGGCCGCCTGCGCCGTCTCCGGGCTGCGTACCTCGATCCCGGGTACGGCCCGCGCCAGCCGCTCCGCCCAGCCGTCCGTGGCGGCGTCGTGCGGCGGCAGCATCACCAGGATGAACCCCATGCCCCCGCCTCAGCTCAGCAGCTTGCGCGCCGCGGCCTCGATCTCCTCCTCCGACAGCAGCACGTGATCGGCCGCCTCACCGAGCGGGATGAAGCTGTCGCGGGAGGTGACCCGCGCGATCTCCCCGGAGAACCCGGCGTCGACCAGTTCGGCCACGATCCCCTCCGACACGCCGCCGCCTCGGCGGGTCTCGTCGGCGATCAGCACCTTGCCGGTCAGTTCGGCCGCCCGCAGGAGGTCCTCGACCGGCAGCGGTGACAGCCAGCGCAGGTCGAGCACCCGGCAGCTGTAGCCCTCCTGCGTGAGTCTGACGGCCGCGCGCAGGCTCATGCGCAGCCCGTTGCCGAAGGTCACGATGGTGAGGTCGCGGCCGTCGCCGTACGAGCGGGCGCGCCCGATCGGCACGTGGGTCTCGGCCCAGCGCGACGGCGGCGTGTACTGCGCCAGCCACCCGCCGTCGCCCTCGTCGAACAGGTCGCGCGTGTGGTAGAGCGCGATCGGTTCGAGGTAGACGCACACCGCGCCCTCGGTCCGGGCCGCGGCCAGGCAGGTGCGCAGCATCGCGGCGGCGTCGTCCGGCCGCGATGGCGAGGCGATCACCAGGCCCGGGATGTCGCGCAGTGCGCCGATGGCGTTGTCGTTGTGGAAGTGGCCGCCGAAGCCCTTCTGGTAGGCGTACCCGGCCACCCGCACCACCATCGGGTTGGTGAAGGCGCCCTGGGAGAAGAACGACAGCGTGGCCGCCTCGCCCCTGATCTGGTCGAGGGCGTTGTGCAGGTAGGCGAGGTACTGGATCTCGGGCACCGGCAGCAGGTGCGACACACCGGAGCCCAGCCCGAGGCCGAGGATCGCCTGCTCGTCGAGGAGGGTGTCGAAGACCCGGGCCGGGCCGAAGCGCTTCTGCAGCCCCCGGGTGACGCCGTAGACGCCGCCCTTCTTGGCGACGTCCTCGCCGAAGACCATCATCTCCGGGTGGACGGCCAGGGCGTCGGTCAGCGTGCGGTTGATCGACTGCGCCAGCGTCATCGGTTTGTCGGACTCGGGCAGCACCCCGCCGAACGCCTTCTCGCGTACCTCGGGTTCGGCGAACAGCGGGCTGATCTTGGCGATCGTGTCGGCCCGGCGCGGCGCCAGCGGCCGCATGATCTCCTCCGCCGACTGCAGGCGGCGGTTGCGGGTGGTCTCCAGCGCCATGCGCAGCACGTGGTCGCGCGTGGACTCGTACGCCTTGAGCAGTTCCTCCGGCGTCACCAGCCCCGACTCGATCAGCAGCCGGGCGGTGTGCAGCAGGGGGTCGCGCTCCAGGTCGGCGCGGATCTCGCGCTGGGTGCGGTAGGCGGCCTCGACGTCGGAGCCCGCGTGCCCCATGAGCCGCACCGTCGACAGGTGCAGGAAGGCGGGGGAGCGGTGGGTGCGCACGTGGGCGACCGCCGCCGAGGCCGCCTCGAAGGCGTCGATCAGATCGCTGCCGTCGGCGGAGAAGTACTCGATGCCGGGCCGCCGCGCGGCCGCCTCCACCCACCCCTTGGGGGTGCGGACGCTGATGCCGATGCCGTTGTCCTCGCAGACGAGCAGCAGCGGCAGCGGCTGGCCCTGGTAGGTCGCGTAGGCGGCGGTGTTGAGCCCGCTCTGCGCGGAGGCGTGGTTGAGCGAGGCGTCGCCGAAGCTGCACACGGCGATCGCGTCGGCGGGCCAGGCCGACGCGACGTCGAGCGCGCTCGCCCGCTCGATCGCGAAGGCGACGCCGACCGCCCTCGGCAGATGGCTGGCGATCGTCGAGGTCTGCGGGATCACCGCCAGGTCGGGGTGTCCGAAGACCTTGTGCCTGCCGCCCGACACCGGCTCGTCGGCGGCGGCGCACAGTCCGAGGAGCACGTCGCGGATGCCCTGCTCGGGCAGCCTGCCCGCGAGCGCGGAGCGCACCAGGTAGAAGGCTCCGGACCGGTAGTGCAGGAGGGCGGGGTCGGTGGGGCGCAACGCGGCGGCCACCGCCGCGTTGCCCTCGTGCCCGGCCGAGCCGATCGTGTAGAAGCCCTGGTCCTGCTCCCGCAGCCAGCGGGCGGCGATGTCGAGCAGCCTGCTGTCGAGCTGACGTCTGAACAGCTCCAGGGCCTGCTCGCCACTGAGCGCGCTGCCTGCGCGCACCGGGCCTGCCGGATCACGGGGGTCGCCGGTCGTGAAATCGGCCACCGCTTGAAGGAAATGAGTCTCAACTGTGTCGCGCGCCACAAGCCCGATTATGCCCTTACGGCGGGGCTCCCCGCAGGCCGCACGGCCGCTCCTGGCGGGATTTGACCCGATTTCATGATGGGAATGTATTTTCCGAACTTTTTGCTGAGACCTTACGTCTACTAGATGAAAGCACGTGGCACCCTCAATGCCGCGTTCGTCAGTGCGGTTCCTCAGAAAGGACGGAAACCCGCATGTCGCAACGCCTGAAGGCGGTAACCGTCGCGCTCGCGATGGGGGCCGGGGCAGTAGCCCTGGCGCCTGCCGCCTCCGCGTCAACGAATCCCACGATCTCCTCGGTGGACATCAGTCCCGGTTCGCCGATCGTCGTCCGACACCACCCCGTCACCGCGACGTTCACCTTCACGACGAAGGGAGCGGGCAAGGCCGAACTGCAGCTCCGCGCGCCCGGCGACGTCGGCGTCGGCGGCCAGGTCGACCTGCGGCCCTCCCCGCACGGTGAGTGGACCCGCTGGACGGGCACCAAGTCCTTCGACTCCAAGGACGCCGGACGCTGGAACTTCCTCGTCGTCGCCACCGGCGAGGGAGAGTCGTCCAAGAGCGGCTCTTTCGAGGTCAGGTCCCAGAAGGTCCTCGACACCCGGATCGCCGGCTTCGACGCCTCCCCCGAGCCCGTCGAGCGCGGCGACCGCCTGAACTTCACCGGCTCCCTTGAGGGTGAGGGCTGGGACGGGCTGTCGGGTGAGAAGGTCGCCATCCTGTTCAGGGGCGAGCACTCCTCCAGGTGGGAGTACGTCACCTCTGACGTGACCGGCCGCCACGGCCGCTTCCACGCCAGCGCGACCGCCTACCGCTCCGGTTCGTGGAAGGCCGTCTTCGAGGGCTCCAACGGCCTGCGGGGCTCCAGCAGCGACCCCGACTGGGTACGCGTGGACGACCACGAGCCCCCGACGCCCGAGCCGCCCGGCAAGGACGACAGCCGTGTGATCAAGTTCAACGCCTCGCCCGAGCCCATCAAGCGCGGCAGGACGCTGACCTTCCGCGCCAAGCTGCAGGTCGACGACAGCGGCTCGTGGGAAGGCCACCGAGGCAAGGTGCGCCTGCTGTTCAAGGCGAAGGGCGCCAGCCACTGGAAGTACGTCAAGTCCACCTGGTCCAACTACAGCGGCAACATCTGGACCAAGGCCAAGGCCACGAAGTCCGGCCAGTGGAAGTTCGTCTACAACGGCGACGCCGGCCACTACGGTGACCACAGCAACCGTGACTACGTCCACGTCAAGCGGCGTTAGTACCTGACGGACGCGGGCTCCTGCTCACAGGAGCCCGCGCTCCATCGCGGCCACCACCGCCGCCGCCCTGGTGTCCACGCCCAGCTTGGCGTAGACGTGCTTGAGATGGGTCTTCACGGTGGTCTCGCTGATCAGCAGCGCGCGCGCCACCTCCTTGTTGGCCGCCCCCTTCGCCACCAGCCGCAGCACCTCCAGCTCGCGTGGGCTCGGAGTGGGCTGCTCCTGCCGGCTCAACCGGGTCATCAGCTGCGTCGCGACCGTCGGCGACAGCACCTGCCCGCCGTTCGCGGCCGTGCGCACCGCCCGGTGCAGTTCCTCCCTCGGGGTGTCCTTCAGCAGATAGCCCGCCACCCCTTCGGCCAGCGCCCGGCTGACGTCGCCGTCGGTGTCGTACGTCGTCAGGACGATCACCCGGGCCGCCGGATGTGTCTGCCGCAGCAGCCTGATCGCGGCCACGCCGTCGAGGACCGGCATGCGCAGGTCCATCAGCACCACGTCCGGCTCGCAGCTTCGCGCCCTGACCAGCGCCTCGCGCCCGTCGGCCGCCTCCGCGACCACCACGATGTCGGCCAGCCCGGTGAACATGCCGCGCAGCCCGTCCCTGACGACCGGATGGTCGTCGACGATCATCAGACGTACGGGATGCTCACGCACAGCGCCGTCCCTTCCCCCGGTGCCGACTCCACCGTCAGTGTGCCACCCGCGACGCCCGCGCGTTCCCTCATGGCCTGCAGCCCGTAACCGCCGCTCGGGCCTGCGCGCTCGAAGCCCACGCCGTCGTCCAGCACGTCCAGCGTCACCTCGTCGTCCATGTACGACAGCGTGATCGCCGCCCGGCTGGCGCGCGCGTGCTTGGCCACGTTGCTCAGCCCTTCCTGCGCCGCCCGCAGCAGCGACGCCTCGACCTCCGGCGGCAGCGGCCTGGGCGCCCCGTCCACGGACACGGCGGCGGTGACCCCCGACGCGGCCGACCAGCGCGCCGCCACGTCGTGCAGCGCCAGGTCGATCCTGGCACGCTCCAACGGCTCGGGGCGCAGCGCCTGGACCGAGCGCCGCGCCTCCCGCAGGTTCTCGCGGGCCAGCCGCTTGGCGATCACGATGCGGCGCCGTACGGCCTCCGGGTCGTCGCCCGCCTGCTCGGCCGCCTCAAGCTGGGTGATGATGCCGCTGAACCCCTGGGCCAGCGTGTCGTGGATCTCCCTGGCCAGCCGGGCCCGCTCCTGGAGCACCCCCACCTCGCCCTCCTTGACGAGATGGTTGGCGAACATCCCGAAGACGACGATCAGCGCTCCGTTGGCCACCAGGTAGGACAGCGAGGACGGCGTCTCGTCGATCTGCTCCCACCGCCCGCTCGCGATGAACGCCGCGCCGACCAGCAGCACCGCCCCCGCGTAGTCCCACCTCTTCGGCAGCAGCACGTACGGCAGCGAGCACATGCCGAACAACTGCGTGACCTCGTAGACCGGGTCGCGCCAGATGAGCACGAACAGCAGGCTCAGCAGCACCAGGTAGTGCCAGGCCATCGGGTTCAGCCGTTCGAGCAGGTCGGGGCGGCGCACCACGAAGACGCCGTAATAGAGGGCCGTGAAGGCCGTCAGCGCCAGGGTCGGCGCGCCGTCCTCGCCGGGGCCCCGCAACAGGATCGCCGCCGCCGGGATCGCCAGGCAGGCGAAGAAGAGCAGGTGGAAGGCGCGGGTCCAGCGGTTCATTCCCACCGGAACAGCGTTGCCGCTATTGCCGTACATATCGTGATTATCCCGGTGAGAATCAGAAGGGGCAGCACCGTCGGCGTGCCGGACCAGCTCTCCGCCAGGGCGGTCACGCCCTGCGTGAGCGGCAGGTACTCGCCCAGTGCCCGCACCGTGTCCGGCAGTCCGGAGCGCGGCACCGCCGCACCGGACAGGAAGATCATCGGGAACATGACCAGCAGCCCCAGCAGGTCGGCCACCCGGGCGCGCGGCGCCACAGCCGCGATCACGAACCCGATCGAGCACGTCATCAGCGACGACATGAAGAACGCCAGCGCCAGCGCCGCCGGGTTGTCCGGTGCCTGCACCCCGAGCGCCGCCATGCCGACGCCGACCACCAGGATCGCGCCGCCGAGTCCCATCACGAGCTGCGCCGCCACCTGCGCCGCGAGCAGCGCGAGCGGCGACATCGGCGTCGTCGCCAGCCGCCGCAGGACCTTGCGCTCGCGGTAGGTGGCCACGATCCCCGGCAGCGCGGCCATGCCGCCGATCGCCAGGATCATCGCGAGGTAGCCGGGGATGAAGTTCCCCGGCGTCTTGCTGCCGCTGTTCAGGAACAGCAGCATCAGCGGGAAGGCGACCATGAAGAACAGACTGCCCGGGTCGCGGCCGAGCAGCCTCAGCTCGGTCGCCGACAGGTGCGCGAAGGCCCTCACAGCACACCCTCCAGCGAACTCGCCCCCGCGGCGCGCTTGAGTTCGTCCGGAGTGCCGAAGGCCGCGACCCGGCCGCCCTTGAAGACCGCGACCCGGTCGCTCAGTGCCTCGGCCTCGTCCATGAAGTGGCTGACCAGCAAGATCGTGGTGCCCGCGGTCTTCAGCGCGCCGATCAGCTCCCACGTCTCCCGCCGGGCCAGCGGGTCCAGCCCCGTGGTCAGCTCGTCGAGCACGACCAGCTCCGGCCTGCCCACGAGCGCGAGCGCCAGCAGCAACCGCTGCTTCTGCCCGCCGGACAGGTCGCCGAACGCCTTGTTCCGCAGCCCGTCCAGGCCCCACGTCTCGAACAGCCGCCGCCAGTTCGCCGACCTCGGGTAGAAGGAGGCGAACAACCGCATGGCCTCGCCCGCCTTGATGCGGTCGGGCAACGCACTGTCCTGCAACTGCACCCCGATGCGCCGGGCCAGCTCCCGGCGCCGGGTCGCCGGGTCCAGCCCGAGCACCTCGACCGTGCCGCTGTCGGGCTTGCGCAGGCCGACCAGGCACTCGACCGTGGTCGTCTTGCCCGCGCCGTTGTGGCCGATGATGCCGACGGTCTCACCCTGGCGTATGTCGAAGGAGACGCCGTCGACGGCGGGCGTGCCGCCGTACGACTTGCGCAGCTCCCGAACGGATATCGCTGTCATACGGCGAGCCTCCCCGCTCCCACCCGGCCGCACCATCGTCCAACTCGCCGTCCGGGGTCCTCCAAGCGGAGGACCCCGGACGTCCGTGAAACCGCAGGCGGGAGCCTGCGGCTCGGCCGCAGTCGCCCTTGGTGCTTCGTCCGGTCAGCCGGTCAGGCCGCGCCAGAAGTCGCAGCGGTGTGCGCTGCTGTAGTCGGCGGGTCCGATGCCGCCCTGGCTCGTGGGCTTGAGGCTGAGAACGGTCTTGCCGGCCTTGGTGAAGACGGGCCAGTCAGGCGCGCCGGCCGAGTTCGGGTTTCCGGTACGGGCGAAGGCCGTCCAGTAGCCGATCATCTGCTCGGCCAGGCGCCATTGCTCGGACGTGAGTGTCGGCCATTCGTACCCGCCCAGGTCGAACAGGTAGGGAAGCTCGCTGCCGTGTTGCGCGCCCGGCGGGAAGTCGGCGGCGATCTCTCCGATGTTCGGGGCCTTCTCATCGGCGAACTCGTAGGCGTACACCTTGGTGTGCGCGGCCATCGCCGTGTTGCCGGCGAAGGTCGGGCACCCCCAGGCCCGGTCGTTGCCCACCGTCGCCCAGGCCAGGGCCGGCGAGGCGTAGTCGGCCAAGGGGTACTTCTTCAGCACCGCGTCCGCCTTCGCCCCGAAAGCGCCTCTCATCAGCTCCGGATAGTTGGCGGCGGTCACCGGGAAGCCGGCTTTGCCGGCGCCGTAGATGAAGCCGTTGCTCTCGTCCTTGGTGCCGCCGGAGAGCACCGGGACCCGAAGGAAATCACCCTGGCGCAGCGCCTGGGGCGGGTTGAGCGGCAGGAGCGGCGTGTCGTAGGCGAGCTGGCTGGAGAAGGTGTCGTTGACCTTCATCAGCTCCGCGACCGGCTTGGCCCGCATGCACGCCAGCTCTTCTCCGGGCGCGCAGCCGAGCTTCTTGGCCGCGTCCTCGCCGGTGGCGGCGTTCGCCTTCCTGGAGGAGTAGGGCGTGAACGACGGCATGCCGGGGAGGGGGAGGTAGGTACCGCTGACCCAGTCGAGCATGCACGATCCGGACTGGATGACGGCCTTGTCGATCAGCCCCTTCGTGGCGGGCGAGGTGAGCAGTGCGCAGGTGCTCATTCCACCGGCCGACTCACCGAACAA
>NZ_BAAAHQ010000001.1:626925-784091 GCF_039525605.1 Nonomuraea longicatena
GGCGTTGCGCTTGGTCCACCTCAGCGCTTCCAGCTGGTCGGCCAGCCCGAAGGTGCCGGAGCCCTTCAGGCCCGGCAGGCCGAAGTATCCGAACGCCCCCAGCCGGTAGTTGGGGGTCACGACGATGACGTCGCCCTGGTCGGCCAGACGCTGTGCGTCGTAGGCGCTCCCCAAGCCGGTGAGGTAGCCGCCTCCGTACAACCACACCATCACGGGCAGCGCCTTGCCCGAACGCTTGGCCGGAGCGGTGACGTTCAGGAACAGGCAGTCTTCCGAACCGACCGCCTTGCCCGCCTCCATCTGCATGCACGGTTGTGCGGGCCTGGTGGCGTCGGCCACGCCCTTCCAGGATGTGACCCGCTTCGGGTGCTTCCACCGCAGATCGCCCACCGGCGGCTGCGCGAAACGGATTCCCTTGTAGGTTCTGACCTTGCCGTTGTCCACACCCCGGATCCGGCCGGAATCGAGCTGGACGATCGACGACCGCTTCGGGCTCGCGCTCGGGGATCCTCCCGCCGGGGGCGGTTCGGCGGCCTGTGCGGCGCCGGTGGCGAAGATCAGACAACCGCCGGTCATCAGGGCAAGCAGCCGTGTCCGGTGGAACGGCGACCTCATCGGCTTCCTCCTTGTGCGTGGCTCGGGCGAACACGGTGGTCGGCCCGGTGCACGACACGCTAGGCGCGCGCTCACATGCGCTGGAATCACCAGAAGTTGCCGGTCTGTGACCGTTGGTTGCGAACCGGGTTGTCGGCATGAGCCCGTCCGCGCCTGAGAAAGACGCCGAACCGGCCACGCCGCCACTCAACCCACCGAAGCCGAACCGGTGACCCGGCCGAGGCCGCGTGACGGGTCCGCTAGTCCGTACGCCGGAACTGCACGATTCCCAGACCCAGCAGCACCAGCCCCATCAGCGCGACCATGCCGAGCTCCACGGGTACGGGCACCTGCCAGTCGAACCAGCGCACCCCCGGGTTCAGCATCGCGTTCACCTGCGCGGGCGCGTCGATCGCGGAGAACACCGCCTGCCGCATCGGGTCCACGGCGTACGTCATCGGGTTGACCACCGTCAGCACGTGCAGCCACGACGGCAGGTTGGCCAGCGGGAACATCGCACCCGACAGGAACATCATCGGCATGATCGCCATCTGCATCAGCCCGAAGAAGCTCTGCATGTTCTTCATCCGCGCCGCCAGCATCACCCCGAAGGCCGTCACCGCGAACGCCGCCACGAACATCTCCACCAGGAGCGTCAGCATCAGCCCTGGAGAGTACGGCACTCCCACCAGGCCCGCCATGGCGAGGATCACCACGCCCTGCCCGCTGGCCACGATCGCGCCGCCCAGGCACTTGCCGACCACGATCGCCCCACGCGAGATCGGCGCCACCAGCATCTCCCGCAGGAAGCCGAACTCGCGGTCCCAGACGATCGAACCGGCGGAGAACATCCCCGTCATGATGACCGTCATCGAGATCATGCCCGGGTACATGAACGTGCGGAAGTCCACTCCCGGGATGGAGCCCTGCACCAGCGAGCCGAGGCCCGTTCCCATGACGAACAGCCACAGCACCGGCTGCAGCAGCATCGACAGCATGCGGGTGCGGTCGTTGACGAAGCGCAGCATCTCGCGGTGGAGCACCACCTTGACCGCCCGCGCGTCGTGGCGCACGCTCCGTTCGGGCACCGAGACCGAGATCGCCGTCATCGCCGCACCATCGCCTTCACCCACGCGTTGCCGTCGTCGGCCTCCGCGTCCCTGATCGTCGTGCCCGTGTGAGCCATGAACACGTCGTCCAGCGACGGCCGTGACACGCTCACCGACCTGATCGGCAGGCCGAGTTCGGCGAACAGCCTCGGCACGAACTCCTCGCCGGAGGCCACCGCGAACGTCACCGCGCCCTCGCGCACCGCCGCCTCCAGCCCGAACCGGTCCCTGAGCGCGGCGATGGCCTGCTCGTCGTCGGCGGTGTGGATCTGCACCCGGTCCTTGCCCACCCCGGCCTTCAGCGCCTCGGGGGAGTCGACGACGACCAGTTCGCCGTGGTCGATGATGGCGATGCGGTCGCAGTACTCCGCCTCGTCCATGTAATGGGTGGTCATGAAGATCGTGATGTCCTCGGTCAGGCGCAGCCGGTTGATATAGCCCCAGATCGCCGCGCGCGTCTGCGGGTCCAGGCCGACGGTCGGCTCGTCGAGGAACAGCACGCGCGGTGAGTGCAGCAGGCCCCGGGCGATCTCCAGGCGGCGTTTCATCCCGCCGGAGAACGTCATCACCTTCGCGTCCTTGCGGTCCCACAGGGCGACCATCTCCATCACCTGCCGCAGCCGCTCGGGGAGCACGCTCTTCGGCACGCCGTACAGTTCGGCGTGGAAGCGCAGGTTCTGCTCGGCGCTCAGGTAGCCGTCGAGCGTCGGGTCCTGGAAGACCAGGCCGATGTTGCGGCGGACGCGGTCGCGTTCCTTGACCACGTCGTACCCCGCGACCGCCGCGCTGCCGCCCGTGGGGTCGGCCAGTGTGCACAACATGCTGATCGTGGTGGTTTTCCCGGCCCCGTTGGGACCGAGGAAGCCGAACACCTCGCCCGCCGCGACCTCGAACGAGACGCCCTTCACCGCCTCGACCTTCCCGTAGGTCTTCCTCAGGTCGGTTACCGTCACCGCCGCCATATCAGCCCTCCATAAAGATATTTCACGATATATCTAGATATGTTCGGACAACAAGGGCGTCGCGGACGGCCCCGGGCGGCCCCGGACGGCAAGGGGATCGCTGACAGCGGCGGGGTTCCGCCCGATGCCGGACCGCCGTCTGGAGGGGGTCGGATCCGGTGTTCGCTCACCGGCGCGCTGCCGGCCACCGAGTTCGCCCGGACAGCGGTCCCGGTGGCCGCCATCAGGACGTGGCTTCGCGGATCGTGCGGGAGTCGAGGCCGGTGCGCGCCGACAACGCGGCCAGCGTCACGCCCGCACCACGGCACGCCCGCAGCGCCTTGTCCCGCTCCCGCCGCAGCCGCGCGAGGGCGGCCCCGCTCAGCCGCCGCCCCTCCTCGACGTGGGCCAGCACCGTGGTGCCGCGTTCGAGTTCGCCCCTGACCGCGCGCCAGCGCGCGCCGACCTCGCGCAGCCGGGCGAGGTGACCGTCCTCGTCCAGGACGGCGTCGGCGGGTGCCACCCCGCCGCGCAGCCGTGAGAGCGTACCGGCGAGTTCCAGCCCGACCTCGTGCGCGATCCGCACGCCCGGGACTCCGGCCAGGTGGCAGTCGCGGATCGCCTCGTCCCGCTCCCGCCGCACCTGGCTCTCCCGCCGCCGGATCTCGCGGCACACGTCGGCCCGCCGGTCCCGTTCGGCCCTGAGCGCGTCCAGCCTGTTCTGCTCCCGCCGCCAGGTCATGACGGCCCGGTCGAGGGCCGCCAGCACGTCGCCGTCCGCGGTTCCGCCCACAGTTCCAGCCGCGGTCCCGCCCGCCGGCCCGCTCGCTGGGCCGTCCTCGCGCCGTCCTCGCGCAGGGCGGCTCTCTCCCCGGTTCCCGGTGGGGGGCCATGGCCGTTCGGGTGTCCGAGGGGAAGCGTCCGGCGCCTTCGTCTCTCCTCGGCCCGAGGCCGGGTCGCGTGCGGGCCTTCGGGCAGGTGGTGTGCCGTTGTCACGTGCCAAGCGCTTGCTGGCTGGTACGCTCCCGGGCCCCGCGCCCTCGGCCGTCACCACGAGATGGACCAGTGTGATCGAGACGCCGGCCAGTCGCGCGATCTCCTCCAGCGACAGCCGCTCCGAGGCATGACAGAGCACGATCATCTCGTCGCGCGCCTCGCGGGCGGTCTGCGCCCACCGCCGGGCGGACCGGTAGCCGTCCGCCGCCCGGTCGCGGGTCTCCCGTCCCTTGCGGGTGCGCTCGCCCGCCCGCCGCCACCCTGCCGCGAGGTCCTCCAACTCGGCCAGGAGCACGCTCTGCGGGATCCCGGTGTCCGCCGCCGGGGTGCGCTTGCAGATGTTGTGGACGTCGTTGCGGGTCAGCCCGGCGGCCGAGGCGATGTGGCCGACGTCCGCGCCCGCCAGCCGCGCCATGGCCACCCGCTCGCACAGCGACCGGCGTACCGCCTGTTCGTGCTCGCGGTCCGCGGCGCTCGCCGTCGTGGCCGCCTTGTGCTCGTCCTGCCGCCGCGACAGCCACGCCCGAGCCTGGCTCAGCGTCAGCGCGGCCGCCCTGAGCTGCGACCGGGGGTCGTCCGGCATCGGGAACAGGCTGATCTGCCCGCCCACGGCACGGAACACCCGCGAGCCCGCCGCCGATCCCGGCTCGGTCACCAGGACCAGCGGTGTCCCGAACTCCGCCACCAGCAGCGCCTCGATCGGTGAGTACCACCCGCCCGCCCTGTCGCCGGGCGCCCTCACCGGCGCCTTCGTGTCGCCCGGGGTCTTCGACGGGTTCCCGCCCGGCGTCTCCGCCACCGTGTCGGTCGCCGCCGGGCCTTCGCCCGGTGCTCTCACGGACTTCGCGTCCGGCGTACGGCGAAGCCCGTCGGCGGTGTCGCCCTCCGGTTCCTCCAGGGTGGTGATGACCTGGGACAGATCATCCTCTGAGGTCCTGGCCGGATCCAGGATCGTGAACCAGGTCGTGCCGATCGGCCCCGAGGCGTGGGCGACCAGCAGCCTGCGCTGGCGCGGCAGTGGGAGCAGCCGGGTCACCAGCAGTGTGGCCCCGCAGGACTCCGCCTGCTTGCGGGCGGTCTCGAGATCGTGGTCCCACCATCCGGGCGCGCGACGCCGCAGCGTACGGCGGCTGGCGATCCCCCGCCCCGGCCACAGGCCCAGCCGGACGAGGGTCCGCCGCAGCTTCTGGGCCGAGAGCGCGATCCCGTACGCCTGCGCCACGTAGGACGCCAGCGTCTCCCACGTCCACATCGCCATCGACGCCCCGGAGTGCCAGGTGCCGGAGGACACGAGGGCCTGCGGATCGGCGACCGCGTCCGCCGACCCGGGCGGCGCGGAGGCGGGCGCCCCGGCGGAGGAGGCCGGAGCGGGCGTCCGGCCGGCGGCGTCGGTCGCGGCCCTGACCGGGGGGCTGTGCGGCGAACCATGCGGGGTGTTCCGGGAAGAACCGCGTGGTGCTGGGGCAGGGTGTCCGAGAGTGGCGGACGGACCTGCGAGGACGGCGTCGACCAACGTCTGTTCTTGAGCCTGGGTCAGGCGCTCCCGGCGTACCCGCTGCTGTGGGGTGTCCGCCACGCGCGCCGACACTGCGGACGCGTCACCCAACGGGGCGCCCCCTTCCGCGCCGGATGATCTAGTTCTGCTGCAAACCTACCTTTTCCCCACTCATATCGAGCGCCGTTGAACCAGATTGTTTAGGCGTATGCCCATTTTCTCCGGCACACATTGTTATTCGACGTGACTCTGCGTCAAGAAGTTCTGACTGCACGGCTATTCGGGCCTGCTGCCGGTGCGGCGGCAGCAGGCCCGTGCCCGGCTCAGCAGCAGTGGTTCCCGCTGTCCGGTCGCACCTTCGCCTGCGCCGACGTGCTGCCCGGTGCGGCCAGTGCCGCGCTGAGTGCGCGTAAAGCGATGAGGATGAGTCGACGTCCACGCCCGTTGCGCATTGAGGCCTCCCGCGTAGGGTTCGAATGCGGCAAACCGTACACGAGGCATCTTGTGTCGCACAGGCGTAACAGGTCACAAGTATGGCTATCCACCCCAATGCGGGATTAATATTCACAACTGGGGATCGAACCTTACGGCTAGGTCAAGGCGGCTCATGCTGACGGACACCCATCCCGGCCAGATCATCCGTGGACTGCGTCTCCAGCGCAGGATGCCGCAGGCCGAGCTCACCGGTCCCTGCCTCACCCTCGGGCAGCTCTCGCTCATCGAGGCCGGGGTCGCCGGCCCCAGCCCCGAGGTCCTCAGCCACCTCGCCGGACGCCTCGCCTGCCGCCGTGACGTCCTCACCAGGGGGCTGCACCCCGACGTGGCCTCCCGGGTACGCGGCACGCTCGACCTGGCCGCCCGCGCCCTCGCCGAGGGGCGCCTGGGCGAGGCCCACCGCAGATACCAGGCGCTGGTGGACAACCCCGCGCTCGGCAGTCGCATCGACCTGTGGTCCCAGGCGGAGACCGGCCTCGCCCTCAGCCAGGAGGCGGCGGGCAGGTTACGTCCCGCGGCCGAGCGCCTGGCCTACCTCCTCGCCGTGACGTCGCCGCTCGACACCCCGCTGGTCGGCGCCGACTTCCGGCAGGCCCGCGAGGTGGACGCGCGCATCGGCCTGTCGGTCACCCTGTGCCGTCTGCTGCGCGAGGCGGGCGACCTCGGCCGGGCGGTGGAGGTCGGCGAGCGCGCGCTCGATCGCGAACTGCCCGGCGGCTGGAGTGATCGCCTGGTCGAACTCGGCTCCACCCTGCTCAGCGCCTACCTCGAACGCGACGAGTTGACCCGCGCCGGTGCCCTGTCCTCGGAACTCCTTCAGGCGGCGGGCGAACTCGGCACCCCGCGCGCGGTCGCCGCCGCCTCGTGGAACGCCTCCACCCTCGCCACGATGACCGGCTCCTTCGAGCGCGCCGGGCGGCTCGGCAGGCAGGCGGGGGCGGCGTTGTCGCTCGTCGGCGACCGCCGGGCGACCGGCAGGCTGCGCGCCCGCCTGGCCACGAACCTGCTGATGGCCAGGCCGGAGGAGTTCGTGCGGGCCAGGGCGCTGCTCATGCAGGCGCACGCCGACCTGGTCGCCGGCGCGGCCGGCCGGGTGGACCAGGCGTACTGCCAGCTCTCGCTGGCCCGCACGACGCTGCTGGCCGGGCAGGCGCACGCGGCGCTGCGGCAGGTGGCGGCGCTGATCGACCGGTACCCGGACGCGGGCAACCTGGTCGCGGACGCGTTCACGCTCCAGGCTCGCGCCCACGAACGGCTCGGCCGACCGGCCGCCGCCGCCTGCGCGCTGCGCCGGGCGGGTGAGCTCCTGGAACGCATGCCCGCGCCGGGCCGGGCCTCCCGGGCCTGGACGGCCAGCGCCGAGGCGTCGGCCGAGGCGGGCGACCTCACGGCGAGCGCCGGCGCCTACCGCAGGGCGCTGGCCGCCTCCGGGCTATGTTAACGAACGCTAACAAGCACCGTGTGGGCCAGCGTGTAGAGGAGCGCCGCGGCGTCCTCGCCGCTCAGCTCGCCCGCGCTGTGCGGCGTCGAGTTGAGCAGGCCGAACACCGCGTGCGTCGCCGCGCGCAGCCTCGGCGCCGGCACCCCGGGCCGCACCTCGGTCAGGACGGTCACCCACTCCTCGACGTACAGCCGCTGCAGGCGCCTGATCTGCCGCCGCTGGGGCTCGGGGACGTTGCCGAGTTCCCTGTCGTGGACGGTGATCAGGTGCGGCTCGCCGAGCGAGAACGCGATATGGGCTCCTACCAGCGCCTCCAGTGCCTCCAGTGGGGTCGCCGCGACCGTCACGAGGTCCGCCGCCCCGGCGTGCAGCCGCGAGCTGACGTCGAGCAGCATCTCGGCCAGCAATGCCTCCTTGCCGCTGAAGTGCCGGTAGATCGCCGGGCCGGAGACGCCGACGGCGGCACCCAGGTCCTCGATGGAGACGCCGTGGAAGCCGCGCTCGGCGAACAGCCGGGCGGCGGCGTCCAGGATCTCGGCCCGGCGTGCGCCCCGGCTGCGGGTAGGAGTGCCCATATCCACATTCTAGACAGCAAAGTTAATGATGACTAACATCGTTTGCATGAACGAGTGGCCGGTCCTGAAGACCGCCGCCGACCTCGGAGGCGAGACCTTCAAGGCCAACGCGGCGCGCAACGAACGGCTCGCGGCCGAACTGCGCGAACGGCTGGCGGCCGCCGCGCTCGGCGGCCCCGAGCGCTCGCGGCAGCGTCACGTCGCGCGCGGCAAACTGCTGCCCCGCGATCGCGTCGACGGCCTGCTCGACCCCGGCTCCCGCTTCCTCGAACTGTCGCCTCTGGCCGCCGGCGGTCTCTACGGCGACCAGGCGCCCGCGGCGGGCATCATCACCGGCGTCGGCCGGGTCTCCGGCCGCGAGTGCGTGGTCGTCGCCAACGACGCCACCGTCAAGGGCGGCACCTACTACCCCCTCACGGTCAAGAAGCACCTGCGCGCCCAGGAGGTGGCGCTGCACAACAACCTCCCGTGCGTGTACCTCGTCGACTCGGGCGGCGCCTTCCTGCCCAGGCAGGACGAGGTCTTCCCAGACCGCGAGCACTTCGGCCGCATCTTCTACAACCAGGCCACCATGTCGGCGCGCGGCATCCCGCAGATCGCCGCGGTGCTCGGATCGTGCACGGCGGGCGGCGCCTACGTGCCCGCCATGAGCGACGAGGCCGTCATCGTGCGCAACCAGGGCACGATCTTCCTGGGCGGCCCGCCGCTGGTGAAGGCAGCGACCGGCGAGGAGGTCACGGCGGAGGAACTCGGCGGCGGCGACCTGCACGCGCGGGTCAGCGGCGTCACCGACCACCTGGCGGAGGACGACGCCCACGCCCTCGCCATCGTCAGGGACATCGTCTCCACGCTCGCCCCCCGCCCGGCGTGCCCCTGGGCGCGCGCCGAGCCGGAGGAGCCCCTGTTCGACCCGCGCGACCTGTACGGCATCGTGCCGGAGGACACCCGCAGGCCGTACGACGTGAGAGAGGTCGTCGCCCGCCTGGTGGACGGCTCGCGCTTTCAGGAGTTCAAGGCGGAGTACGGCCACACCCTGGTCACCGGGTTCGCCCGCATCCACGGGCACCCGGTCGGGATCGTCGCCAACAACGGCATCCTGTTCGCCGAGTCCGCGCTCAAGGGCGCCCACTTCGTCGAACTGTGCGACCGGCGGCAGGTGCCGCTGGTGTTCCTGCAGAACATCAGCGGGTTCATGGTCGGCAAGGCGTACGAGGCGGGCGGGATCGCCAAGCACGGCGCCAAGATGGTCACGGCGGTCTCGTGCGCGCGGGTGCCGAAGCTGACGGTGATCGTCGGCGGCTCGTTCGGCGCGGGCAACTACGCGATGGCCGGGCGGGCGTACTCGCCCAGGTTCCTGTGGATGTGGCCGAACGCCCGCATCTCGGTCATGGGCGGCGAGCAGGCGGCGAACGTGCTCTCGACCGTGGGCGACGCCGACCCCGACGCGATCCGCGCGCAGTACGAGGACCAGGGCAACCCCTACTACTCGACCGCCCGGCTCTGGGACGACGGCGTGATCGACCCCGTCGACACGCGCACCGTGCTCGGGCTGGCGCTGTCGGCGGCGGCGAACGCGCCGCTCGAACCCATCGGCTACGGCGTCTTCCGGATGTGACCATGTTCGACACCGTTCTGATCGCCAACCGAGGCGAGATCGCCGTCCGGATCATCCGGACCCTGCGCACGATGGGCATCACGGCCGTTGCCGTGTACACGGAGCAGGACGCGGGTGCCCTCCACCTCCGCGAAGCCCACCAAGCCCACCAGATCCCGACTTATCTGGATATTGAGGCGTTGATCGGTGCGGCGCGTGCTTCGGGTGCCCAAGCCGTCCACCCCGGATACGGGTTCCTCGCCGAGAACGCCGCCTTCGCCAGGCGCTGTGAGCAGGAGGGGCTGGTCTTCGTCGGGCCGCCCGCCGGCGCGATCGAGGCCATGGGCGACAAGATCCGCGCCAAGGCGACGGTCGCCGCCGCCGGGGTCCCGGTCGTCCCCGGCGGCGCCGAACCCGCCGACGACCTGGCCGCGTGGCGCGACTTCCCCGCGTTGATCAAGCCGTCCGCCGGAGGCGGTGGCAAGGGCATGGTGCTCGTACGCTCCGCGCGCGACCTGCCGGAGGCGCTGGAGTCGGCCCGGCGCACCGCCCTCGGCGCCTTCGGCGACGGCACCCTGCTCATCGAGAAGTACGTCGAGAGTCCGCGCCACATCGAGATCCAGGTGCTGGCCGACGCCCACGGCGCCACCGTCCACCTGGGGGAGCGCGAGTGCAGCCTCCAGCGCAGGCACCAGAAGATCGTCGAGGAGGCGCCCTCGCCGTTCCTCACCCCGCAGACCCGAGCCGCGATGGGCGCCGCCGCCGTCGAGGCGGCCCGCTCGGTCGGCTACACCGGCGCGGGCACGGTCGAGTTCATCGTCGACGGCACCACCGGCGCCTACCACTTCATGGAGATGAACACCCGGCTGCAGGTCGAGCATCCGGTCACCGAACTGGTCACCGGGGTCGACCTGGTGGAGCTCCAGATCCGGGTGGCGGCGGGCGAGGCGCTGCCGTTCACCCAGCAGGACGTACGGCTGAGCGGCCACGCCGTCGAGGCCCGCGTGTACGCGGAGGACCCCTCGCGCGGCTTCCTGCCCACGGGCGGGCGGGTCCTGGCACTGCGCGAGCCCACGTCGGCGCGGGTCGACTCCTCGCTGGCCGAGGGGGTGGTGGTCGGGAGCCTGTTCGACCCGATGCTGTCCAAGGTCGTGGCGGTCGCGCCGACCCGTGAGGAGGCGCTGCGCCGCCTGGACCGCGCTCTGGGTGAGACGGTCGTGCTGGGCGTGGTGACCAACATCCCGTTCCTGCGGGCCCTCCTGCGCGAACCCGCCGTGGTCGCGGGCGCGCTGGACACCGGTCTGGTGGAGAGGGTCCTGCCCGCCCTTGAGGCAGCGGGCCCTGGTGTGGGGGACGCTGTCACGGGAAGCGCACCGCCGGACGATGTGCTGGTGGCGGCGGCGCTGGTCTTCCACGAGCGCCCGCCCGCCCGCGACCCCTGGGACGTCGCCGACGGCTGGCGGGTGGGCGAGCCCGCCTGGACCACGTGGCGGCTGGAGTCACGGGGCGGCGTCCACGAGGTGGCCGTCCGAGGGCTGCCCTCCACCGGCGCAGAGGTGATCGTGCGGGACCTGTCCGGAGAGGGCACGGGGTCCCTTCGCGCGGTGGCGAGCGCCGAGACCGCCCTGGCAGGGGAGGGTGCGGGGCCGGTCCGGTCGGTTGCGGCCGTTGCGCCGGGCGCGGGCGCTGAGGGTGAAATTTCGGGAAATGTCGCTCAATCGTCGGTGGCTGCGCGACCAGGTGAGCACTCGGCCGCGCGCATCGGCCATGGCGAGGGCGGACGGCTCACGCTCACTCTCGGCGGCCGGACGTCCACGCTCGTCACCGCCCGCGACGGTGACACGCTCTGGCTCGGCCGCGACGGCCGGGCATGGGCGCTGACCCGCCACCGCCTCGGCGACCCCGGTGACCGTCCCGGCGCCGCGGCAGGCGGCGACGGCGTGGTGCGCAGCCCGATGCCGGGGACCGTGCTCCTCGTGAAGGCCGCACCGGGGGACCGGGTCGCGGAAGGACAGCCGCTCGTCGTCGTGGAGGCGATGAAGATGGAGCACACGGTCACCGCCCCCGTCGCGGGCACCCTGCGCGAGCTCCCCGTGCGGGCCGGCCAGCCGGTCGACATGGACGCCGTACTGGCCGTGGTGGAGGCGTGATGCACCGGCTCGACGGACTCCCGGACCGGGTCACGGTCTACGAGGTCGGCCCGCGTGACGGCCTGCAGAACGAGAAGGCGGTCGTCCCGGTCGAGGTCAAGGCCGAGTTCATCGACCGTCTCGCCGACGCGGGCCACCGGGTGATCGAGGCCACCAGCTTCGTGCACCCGACGTGGGTGCCGCAGCTCGCCGACTCCGCCGACCTGCTGGCCAGGCTGGAGCGGAGGCCGGGGGTCCGCTACCCCGTCCTGGTCCCCAACCTCCGGGGCCTCGACCGCGCGCTGGACAGCGGCGTCGAGGAGATCGCCGTGTTCGCCAGCGCCACGGAGTCCTTCGCCAACCGCAACCTCAACCGCGGCCTCGACTCGCAGTTCGAGATGTTCGAGCCGGTCGTCGCCCGCGCCCTGGAGCACGGTCTGCGCGTGCGAGCGTACGTCTCGATGGTCTTCGGCGACCCATGGGAGGGCCCCACCCCGGTCGGCCAGGTCGTGGCCGTCGGACGCAGGCTCCTCGACCTCGGCTGCCACGAACTGTCGCTCGGCGACACCATCGGCGTCGGCACCCCCGGCCACGCCACGGCGCTCATCGAGGCGTTCGGCACCCCGGAGCGCCTGGCCGTGCACTTCCACGACACCTACGGCCAGGCCCTGGCCAACACCCTGGCCGCCCTGCGGGCCGGGGTGAGCACGATCGACGCCTCCACGGGAGGCATCGGCGGCTGCCCGTACGCCGAATCGGCGACCGGCAACCTCGCCACCGAGGACCTGGTCTGGATGCTGCGGGGACTCGGCATCGAAACGGGCCTCGACCTGGACAAGCTGGTCGCCACAAGCGTCTGGCTCGCCGAGCGGCTGGGGCGGCCCAGCCCGTCCCGAGTCGTCCAAGCCCTCACCCCGAAGGACTGAGCCATGTTGAGTGATGAGTACGAAGAGCTGCGCAAGACCGTCGAGGGGTTCTCCCGCGACGTCGTGGCACCGGTGATCGGCGGCTTCTACGAGCGCGAGGAGTTCCCCTACGACATCGTGCGCCAGATGGGCGCCATGGGACTGTTCGGCCTGCCGCTGCCCGAGGAGTACGGCGGCATGGGCGGCGACTACTTCGCGCTCTGCCTGGCGCTGGAGGAGCTGGCGCGGGTGGACTCCAGCGTCGCCATCACGCTGGAGGCGGCCGTCTCCCTCGGCGCGATGCCGCTGCACCGCTTCGGCACGGCCGAGCAGAAGGCCGCCTGGCTGCCGAAGCTGGCCACGGGCGAGCGGCTCGGCGCCTTCGGCCTGACCGAGCCGGAGGGCGGCTCCGACGTGTCCGGCGGCATGCGGACCACCGCGAGACTCGACGGCGACTCCTGGGTGATCGACGGCACCAAGGCGTTCATCACGAACTCCGGCACCGACATCACCGGGTTCGTCGCCGTCGCCGCCCTCACGGGCCGCAGAGAGGACGGCCGGCCGGAGATCTCGACGATCATCGTCCCATCCGGTACGCCCGGGTTCACCGTCTCCAAGAAGTACTCGAAGGTCGGCTGGAACGCCTCCGACACCCGCGAGCTGTCCTTCTCTGACTGCCGGGTCCCTGCGGCGAACCTGCTCGGCGAGCGGGGCAGGGGCTACGCCCAGTTCCTGCAGACGCTGGACGAGGGCCGGATCGCCATCGCCGCGCTCGGCGTCGGCCTGGCGCAGGGGTGCGTCGACGAGTGCCTGCGGTACGTGCGGGAGCGGCGGGCGTTCGGGCACCCGATCGGCCACTACCAGGCCGTCCAGTTCAAGCTCGCCGACATGGAGGCCAGGACGCACGTCGCCCGCCTGGCGTACTACCACGCGGCGGAGAAGATGCTGCGCGGCGAGACGTTCAAGAAGGAGGCCGCCATCGCCAAGCTCGTCGCCTCCGACGCCGCCATGGACAACTCCCGCGAGGCCACCCAGGTGTTCGGCGGGTACGGGTTCATGAACGAGTTCCCCGTCGGGCGCTTCTACCGCGACGCCAAGATCCTGGAGATCGGCGAGGGCACCAGCGAGGTGCAGCGCATGCTCATCGCCCGCGAACTCGGCCTGGCCGACCTGTAGCGGATTTCGCCAAATTTCCGTCTTTGGCGACAGTACGTGAGTGAACCGTCGCGCAACCGTGACAAGCGACGCACGGTGGCAGTGGCGGCGCTCCGAAGCCCGTCGAGTAAGGTCCAGAGGGTGACAACTGAAGATCTTGTGATCAGGAGGGCGGAGAAGAGTGACGCGGACGAGATCTTCGCCCTGGCCCGCGACTTCGGGGTGACCTTCCGGCCCGAGCGTGAGGCGTTCGACCGGTCCCTGCCGCAGTTGCTGCGCGACGACCGCGCGATGCTCATCGCCGCCGTCGTCGACGGCAGGGTCCACGGTTACCTGCTGGGGTTCGTGCAGCTGACCCTGTTCGCCAACGGCCCGGTCGCCTGGGTCGAGGAGGCCATGGTCCAAAGCGGCTCGCGCCGCCAGGGCATCGGCCGGGCCCTGCTGGTCGAGTTCGAACGCTGGGCGCGCGAGCACAAGGCCGGTTACGTGGCCATGGCGACCCGCAGGGCGCCCGGCTTCTACCACGCGCTCGGTTACGAGCAGTCCGCGACGTTCTACCGCAAGGTCCTGCGGTGACATCCTGTCGTACCCGGATGGCATCCTTGGACGGGTGAGCACGCACACCGTCAGCCCGAGCTTCGTCGGACGTCTGCGCGAACTCGGCGCGCTGAGGCGGGCCCTGGCCGAAGCCCGCTCCGGGCTGTCGGCCACGGTGCTCATCGGCGGTGAGGCGGGCGTCGGCAAGACCCGCCTGATCAAGGAGTTCCTTCAGCGCGCGGGCGACGCGCGGGTCCTCGTCGGCGGCTGCCTCGAACTCGGCACGGACGGCCTGCCGTTCGCGCCCTTCACCGCGATCCTGCGCCGCCTGGTCCGCGACCTCGGCCACGACGGCGTCGCCGCGCTCGTCCCCGGCGGCGACACCCGGGGCCTGGCCCGG
Organism: Nonomuraea longicatena; assembly: GCF_039525605.1. NCBI lineage: Bacteria > Bacillati > Actinomycetota > Actinomycetes > Streptosporangiales > Streptosporangiaceae > Nonomuraea > Nonomuraea longicatena. Next base: position 641,292 of record NZ_BAAAHQ010000001.1, read on the forward strand.
CTGCTGCCCGACTTCGGGCAGCCCGACCGGGACGGCGAGGAGGCCCGCGCCCGCCTGTTCGAGCAGGTCCTGGGCGTCGTGGAGAACCTGGCCGAACGGCAGCCGCTGGTCCTCGTGGTCGAGGACGCCCACTGGGCCGACCGCTCCACCCGCGACCTGCTGTCCTTCCTCGTCCGCTACCAGCGTTCCGACCTGCGGGTGCTCTTGCTGGTCAGCTACCGCTCCGACGAACTGCACCGCAGGCATCCGCTGCGCCCGCTGCTCGCCGAGCTCAGCCGCTTCGCCTGGGTCAGCCGCATGGAAGTCGGCCGGCTCACCCGCCGCGAGGTCGTCGCGCAGGCGGCGGGCATCCTCAGCCGCGAACTGTCGCCCACGGCCCTCGACCGCGTCTACACCCGCAGCGAGGGCAACCCCCTGTTCGTCGAGGCCCTGCTCAGCGGCTCTCCCGGCACTGACGCCCTGCCGGAGACGCTGCGCGACCTGCTGCTCGCCGGTGTCGAGCGCCTTCCTGAGGAGACCCAGGAGGTCGTGCGCATCGCCAGCGCAGGCGGCCAGCAACTCGAGCACGACCTGCTCGCCGCCGTCACCGGCCTCGACGACACGGCGCTGGCCGGCGCGCTGCGCCCCGCCGTCGCGGGCAACGTCCTCGTCGTCGACGGCGAGGCCTACGCCTTCCGCCACGCCCTCATCCGCGAGGCCCTGCACGACGACCTGCTGCCCGGCGAGCACACCAGGCTCCACACCCGCTACGCCGAAGCCCTCGAACGCGACCTGTCGATCCTGCCGGAGCCGCGCGGCGCGATCGAACTGGCCCACCACTGGCACGCCGCCCACGACCCGCTCTGGGCGCTCGTCAGTGCCTGGCACGCCTCGGCCGCGGCCCAGCGCTCGGTCGCCTTCGAAGAGCAGTCGCGGATGCTGTCCCGCGTCCTCGAACTGTGGGAGAAGGTCCCCGACGCCGAGGAGCGCATCGGCGCCGACCGTGTGCGCGTCTTCCACCTGGCAGCCCAGGCCGCCTGGTTCGCCGGAGACTACGAACGGGCGCTCTCCCTGGCCAACGCCGCTCTCGACGGGGTCGATGCGGCGGCCGACCCGCCGCGCGCGGCCCGGCTGCTGCGCCTGCGCGGCCTGATCAGGTCCGACCTCAGCCGTCCCGGCTTCGACGAAGACCTCCGCGAGGCGGTCGCCCTGGTGCCCGCCGACCCGCCGACCGCGCTGCGCGGCCAGGTGGTCGAGAGCCTCGCCCGCATGTGCAACACCCAAGCCGACCAGGTCGAACGCCTCACCCACGCCGACGAGGCCGTCCGCATCGCCCGCGCGGTCTGCGACCCCGCCACCGAGGCGCACGCGCTGGTCTCGCGCGCCTGGGGCCGCTGGTCCTACGACCTGGCCGACGAGGCCGTCGCCGACTACGCCGCCGCCCGCGAGATCGCGCTGCGCGACGGCGAGTACTCCGCGCTGATGCGGGTCGCGATCTCCGAGTCCGACCACCTCGAAGGCGCGGGCAGGCACGAGGAGGCCGCCAAGGTCGCCAGGCGCGGCATCGCCGACGCCGCCCAGTACGGCGTCGCCCGCACGGCGGGCACCTTCCTCGCCATCAACCTGGCCGAGCCACTGGTTTCCCTGGGCCGATGGGACGAGGCCGCCGAGGTGATCGAACACGCCCTCGATCTGGTGCCGCCCCGCCTCCACGAGTCCAACCTGTCCGGCTTCTCCGCCGACATCGCGCTCGCGCGCGGCGACCTGGCGCGGGCGCGGAAGATGTTCGACGTCGAGGACGGTGTGCTCGAAAACGGCGTCTACCGCGACCAGTACACCCTTCCCCACCTGTCCCGCGCCCTGGAGCTGCTGATCGCCGAGGGGCGGACGGCCGAAGCCGCCGCGCAGGCCGAGCGGGCGCTGCGCGAGTACGACCTGACCGCGAGGCCGCGCTACAGCTGGCCGCTGTTGCTCATCTGCGCCCGCCTCAGCGGGGCGCTGCTGCCCCGGGCACGGGCGGTCGTCGAGCGGGTCGGCGTCGACGGCGATCTCCAGCGGGCCCAGAGTCTCACCTTCGCGGCGCTGACCGGCCCCGACGACGATCTGGCGGCGTGGGACTCCGCCGTCGCGGCGTGGGCGGGGTTGCGGCAACCGTACTCTGAGGCTCGGGCGTTGTCCGACGCCGCGCGGGCGGCGCTGGCGGCGGGGGAGCGCACGGTGGCGGCCGAGCGGGCGGGGCGGGCGCGCGAGCTGGCCGAACGGCTGGGCGCGGCGCCGCTCGTGGCCGCGATCGACGACTTCGCGCGCCGGGCGCGGCTCGCGGTCGCCGACGGGCCCGCCGCGCAGCGGCCCGTGCTGGGGTTGACCGCCAGGGAACTGGAGGTCCTTCAGCTGATCACGGCCGGGCGCAGCAACCGCGAGATCGGGGCGCAGCTCTACATCTCCGCCAAGACGGTCAGCGTGCACGTCTCCAACATCCTCGGCAAACTCGGCGTCTCCTCGCGTGGCGAGGCCGCCGCCACGGCCCACCGCCTGTCCCTCTTCGACACCACCGCCCCCTGATCTGTCCCGATCACGGCCGCCCTGGCCACGGGCGTTCGGTGCGCGGGGCGCGGGTCACGGTCGGGTGGTGGTTTCGGGCACGGCTGTGCGGGGGTTCCTGTCACAGTCGTTCGGTGGCTCGGGCGTGATCGGGCGGGGGCGCGGGTCACCGCCGCGCAATGGTTTCGGCCACGGTGGCGTGGGGCCCTGATACCGCAGGCGGTCAGCTCGTGAGCTGGGCTTCCAGGCGGTAGCCGTCCACCGTGATGTACACCTGGTCGCCGGGGCGGGCGTTCAGGCGCATGAGGACCGGCTGCAGCGAGTCGAAGACCGGCTGGTTGCCCTGCCAGACCAGGACGATCGCGTTGTCACCCGGCCCCGTGACCGACAGCAGCGTTCCCGGACGCATGCCGAGCTGCGCCGCGTATCCCTCGGGCACCGGGACCGGCCCGCCCCGCAGATGCTCGGGCGTGACCTCGATCCGCTGCCAGCGGCGCGGGTCGGACGACGGGCTCGGCGGAGGCGGCGGCGGGGTCGAGGGGGTGCCCGCCAGCATCGGCGAACGTCCGCCCGACAGCGCGGACAGGGTCGCGAGCGCCGCCGTCGGGTCGATGTTCCCGGCGGGCGCGGCCGGGATCGGCGTGCCGCCCCGATGGTGGTGGCCGTTCGCCCCGGGGGTACGGCGGGGCAGCGGCTGCTGCGGCGCGGACGGCGCGGCGGGAGCGCTGCGCGGCTCCTCCGGCGGCAGCGCGTCCAGCCACGCCTGGGCGGAGTGGCGGCGGATGCCGAGTTGTTCGAGCAGTTCGTGGCGGTCGCTGTCGGAGGGGGCGGTGGCGAGCAGCTGGCGCGTCCGGCCCTGCAGGCCGTGGATGTCGCCGACGACCAGCCAGCCGTCCTGGAGGCGGCGATCCGGCATCAGCGTCACGAGGACCCGCCACAGCGGCGTCCGCAGCGAGGGGACCATCACCGGGTGAGCCGGGTCGGCGCCGATGAGCTGGTGCTGGGTGGCGGCGGTGCCGAGCCACTCGGTCAGGCGGAACATGTGCCCGGTGACCGGCGCGGACTCCGACGAGCGCAGCCAGTGCAACACCCGCTCCTCCGCCAGCCGCTGCGCCTGGGAGAGCATGTCGCGCTCGACCAGCATCTTGTGGGCGAGGGTGCGCAGGCTGACCGGGTCCTCGGCGAACAGGCGGTGGACGGCGACGGCCAGTTCCAGCCGCTCCATGCTGCGGAAGAGGCCGTCGACCACGCGGACCATCGCGTGGTCGGTCTCCGAGGGCGGCTCGGGTGCGGCGCCCTGCGGCGTACCGGAGACGGCCGGGCGGGCGCCGGTGACGGCGGGGTGCTGTCCGGTGGACGGAGCGCCGGAGCCCGGGGCGGCGGGAGCGCCAGGGACCGCCGGGTGCTGTCCGGTGGCCGCAGGGTTCGAGCCGGCGACGGCGGGATGCTGGCCGGTGGCGGGGTGCTGGCCGGTCGCCGAGCCCGCGCCGGGGTGGGCTCCAGCGGGATGCTGAGCGGCGCCCGGGTGGGCGCCGGCCGGAGGCTGGCCCGTGGCGGCGGGGTAGGCGCCCGTCTGGTGCTGGCCACCGACCGAGGGCTGCTGCCCGGTGACCGGACCGCCGCCGGGGCCTGCCGGATTGACGCCGGCCGAACCAGGCACGCCGGGAGCACCAGGGACGCCGGACGCGCCGGGAGCACCAGGGGTGCCGGGGATGCCAGGGGTGCCGGGCGCGCCCGGTACACCCGGCGCTCCCGAAACCGAGCCCATGCCGGAGGCCGGACCGGAGCCGGTGGGGGAACCTGCGCCCGGAACGGAACCGGGCGCACCGGGTACGGTCTGACCGGGTACCGCCTGACCAGGGCCGGCGGAAGGCTGGCCCGGCCCGGCGGCCTGACCGTGGCCGGTGGCGGCCGGATCGGCGCCTGAGTCCGCTGGGTGGGCGCCGGGGTGGGCACCTGGAGCAGCCGGGTGGGCGCCGGTCGGGTGCTGTCCGGCGACAGCGGGGTGCTGTCCCGTGGCAGAAGCGGCCGGATCGGCGTCGGCGGCTGCCGGATGGGCGCCCGAAGCGCCGGGATGCGAGCCCGAGGCGCCAGGATGCGAGCCCGGGCCAGTGGCGGGGGAGCCAGGAGCGGTGGGCTGCGTACCCGAACCGGCAGGGTGGGCGCCTGTGACCGAGGGCTGCGCGCCTGCGGGGGCGGACTGCGTCCCGGTGACGGCGGGTTGCGCGCCGGTGGCCGGGCCGCCGCCGGGTGCTCCGGGATAGGGCTGGGCCGCGTCGGGCTGGGCCGAGCCGGGCCGGCCGGGAAGAGCGGATTGGCCAGGAAGGACGGGCTGTCCCTGGTGCGGGGCGGGCTGGCCGCTCTGGCCGGGTTGACCCTGCTGCCCGGGATGCTGGCCGGGATGCTGGCCGGGCTGCGGTGCGTTCGGGCCTTGCTGGGCGCCAGGCCGGGAGGGGCCCGGGGATCCCGGGGCGCCTTGCTGAGGTCTGGTGGGCAGGCCCTGCTGCGGCCGTCCTGCGGCGCCCGCAGCTCGCGGCTGCGGGGGGACGATGGTCAGCGGGCCGTCCGGGCGGACCGGCACCTGGGAGAGGATCTCACGGAAGAGCGACCCGATCACCGCCTCCGCCGGAACGGAGGGGACGGCCAGGTCGCTCGGACACAGTCGCCGCAGCCGGTGCCACCCGCCGAGGCCGGTGATCGCCGACCGGGTCGGTTCCGGCCATCCGGACAGCGTCGGGTCGATGTGGTGGACCGTCAGCGCCGGAAGCATGTCGCCCAGCGGAAGGTGGTCCCAGCGGACGGAGGCCAGCCTGGCGAGGCGTTCGCACAGCCAGTCGAGTCCGGTCGTGCCGAGCGCGCGCGGTAGCGCGACGGAGGCCCACCAGGCGCCCGGCAGGCGCGGGTCGGCGAGGAGCTCCGCGACTTGCTGGGGACGGCTCCATCGCAGAGCAGGGACCAGGTCGCTCAGGCAGATCGATGACTCGACGTCCATCGGCGGACCTTATCCTCCCCGGAGTGACGCATGTGACTGGAGTTGCAGCCTACGCGGAAAGCTATCAATCGGTGTGAATAGGGTAAAGGCGGTTCAACTCCAAACCGTATCGCGGACGGCCGCCCACTAGGGCCACACATTCGGCACCTGCGCGACACCCCGCCTCCAACGCGGCCCGGTCGCCGGCCCCGGACAGCCGGGCCGAGAGGAACCCGGCGGCGAAGGCGTCACCGGCCCCCGTCGAGTCCACCGCCCGCGTGGGCACCGCCTGCGCCCGCGCCGTCACCGCGCCGCCCACGGCCGCCAGCGCGCCGCCGCCGCCCAGCTTGACCACCGCGGTGCCGTACCGCTCGCTGAGCAGTTCCGCGGCCTGCTCCGGGGTGGGCGCGCCGGTGAGCACCAGCGCCTCGTCCAGGTTGGGAATCACCAGGTCGGCGGGGGCGGTCTCGGCGAGGAAGCGCTCGACGCCGAAGCTCCGCAGCGGCCCGGTCGAGGCCGGGTCCACGCTGACGGCGACGCCGCGCGCGACCGCGTCCGCCATCGCCCGCCGTACCAGGCGCAGCCCCGGCTCGGCGAACATCGTGTACGCCGACAGGTGCAGCCGCCCGATGCCGTCCAGCAGGTCGGGTGACCAGTCGTCGGGGGAGATCCGGCCGCCCGCGCCCCGGTTCGTGAGCATCGAGCGCTCGCCGGTCGGGTCCACCATCGCGATGACCACGGCGGTCGGGCGCTCCTGATCGACCCGCAGCAGCGGGCGCACGCCGGACTTGACCAGCTCACTTGTGTGCCACTCGCCGCTGTCGAAGCCCACCCGGGCCAGCAGCGTCACGTCGGCACCCAGGTGGGCGGCCCAGGCGGCCGTGTTGGCGCCCGAACCGCCCGGCCGCAGGACGATCTCCGCCTCGGTGTCGGTCCCCGAGGCGACGGGTGCGCTGTGGACGGCCACGACGTCCGTGACGACGTCGCCGATCACGAGCAGGCCGGGGGCCATCAGCCTGCCCAGGCCAGCGCGATCTCGGCGGCCAGCGCCACGTTGCCGCGCACGGCGGCCAGGTTGGCCTCCAGCGACGCGCCGTCGGTCCCGCGTACCAGGTAGTCCAGCAGGAACGGCGTGATCGCCTGACCCGTGACACCCTCACGGTCGGCGGCGGCCAGGGCCTCGCCGAGCACGCGGTCGTGCAGTCCGGGGTCGAGCTGCCGGTCGACGGGCACCGGGTTGGCCACGATCAGCGCCGTCTCCGGCCCGCCGAACGCGTCCTGACCGCGCATGATCGCCGCCGCGTCCTCCGGCGTCTCGATGCGCCAGTCGATCGACTCGCCCGAGGTGTTCAGGTAGAAGCCGGGGAAGGTGTCGGTACGGTATCCCGCGATGCTCACCCCGCGCGTCTCCAGGCGCTGCAGCGTCGCGGGGACGTCCAGGATGGACTTGACCCCGGCGCAAACGATCGTGATGCGGGTGCGGGCCAGCGTGTCGAGGTCGGCGGACTCGTCCTGCTCGACCGTCCAGCCCCGGTGCACGCCGCCGAGTCCGCCGGTGGCGAAGACACGGATCCCGGCGCGGGCGGCCAGGAACGAGGTCGCGGAGACCGTCGTCGCGCCGCTGGCCTTCAGCGCCGAGGCCATGGGCAGGTCGCGCTGGCCGAGCTTGCGCAGGCCGGGCTCGGTGGCGATGCGCACCAGTTCCGCCTCGTTCAGGCCGATCCTGGCGACGCCGTCCAGCACCGCGATCGTCGCGGGGACGGCGCCCGCCGTCCTGACGACCTCCTCAAGCTCCTTGGCGACCTCCAGGTTGCGCGGCTGGGGGAGGCCGTGGGAGATGATCGTGGACTCCAGCGCCACGATCGGGGTGCCGTCGGCCAGGGCGGCGGCCACCTCGTCGGAGGGCTGGAGTACGGGGGCGGCGGTGCTGTGCATGATCGGGTATGTGTCCTCGTCGCTCAGATTGGAACGGTGTTATTCCTGATTTGTTCCAAAATACGCACGTTACACCCCGTTACCGAATCGCGGGCCCACGTGAGTGCGCGGGGACCTCCCGGACGGTGTGAAGGCGGCGTCAGAGAACGACTTCAGGGGTACGGCGTCACAGGAACGCGACCACGCCCGCCAGCGTGATCGCCGCCAGCAGGACCGTGGAGACACCGCCCAGCGCCACCGCCCGGCCGCCCTTGAGCAGACTGCGCGCGTCGATCCCCGCGCCCAGCCCGAACATCGCCCCGGCCAGCAGCAGGCTCGTGACGGTCGGCGCGACGGCCGTGACCCCGTCGGGCACCCACCCGAGACTCCGCACCCCGACCATCCCCACGAATCCCACGACGAACAGCGGCACCAGCGGCGCCTTCCCCCGCGCCGCAGAGGCCCGACCGGCCGGGACCCCGGAGATCTGAACCCGCCGCTCCCCGGACCCCTCCGCAGTACGCACCGCACCGGCGCTCAGCGCCATCTCGGGTTCTGCTGAGGGGCACCGGGTGCGCAGACGGGCCGTGGTGAGGGCGACCATGGGGGCGAGCAGGACGACGCGGGCCAGCTTGACCGCCACGGCCGCGCCGAGCACCGCCGTACCCGAGACCGCGCCGATCGCCGCCACCTGGGCCACCTCGTGCACGGACGCCCCCGCCCACACGCCCAGTTGCCGCTCCGACAGCCCGAGCCACCCCGCCGCCGGCGGCACGAGCGCGATGGCCGCCGTCCCGTAGAGGGTGACGACGCCGACGGCCCCGGCCACGTCGTCGTCGTCGGAATCCGTGCAGTCATGCATCGCGGCTATGGCGGAGGCGCCGCAGATGCTCACCCCCGTGGCGATCAGCAGCGACGAGCCGTCCGGAACCCCGAGCCACCGCCCGATCACCGGCGTGAGCGCGAACGTGACCCCTGTGCCCAGCGCGACGATCAGCAGCGTCGGCACCCCCAGCGCCAGGACGTCCGGCAGCGCGATCTGCAGTCCGAGCAGCACCACGGCGGTCCGCAGCACCCGGCGCGCGACGAACCGCAGTCCCGGACGCACCCGCTCGGGCAGCCGGCCCAGGTTGGCCGCCGCGACCCCGAGCGCCACCGCGACCACGGCGGGACTGAACGCGGGAGCCAGCCGGCTGGCCGCCAGAGAGAGTCCCACCGCCGCAGACGCCACGACGAGACCGGGCAGGTTGAGGCGGAGCCATGCGGGGAGGGAGATCACCTCATCAGCATTGGCCCGCCCGGTTCCGCCCGGTAGGCGTGCATTGTCTGGCAGGTCATAGCCTTGCGCTATGAGCACGTTGCCCGACCTCGACTCCCTCAAGCTCCTCGTCGACGTGGGCGAACTCGGCAGTCTCGGCCGCGCCGCCCGCGCCTCGGGCATCGCCCAGCCGTCCGCGAGCAAGCGCATCGCCCACCTCGAACGCCGCCTCGGCCTGCCCCTGCTGGAGCGCACCCCGCGCGGATCGACACTGACCGCCGAGGGCCGGATGGTCGCCGGGTGGGCCGCACAGGTCCTGTCCGCCGCGGACGGGCTGATGAGGGGCGCCCAGGCGGTCCGGCACAGCGAGGCGGCCCATCTGAGGGTGGCCGCGTCGATGACGGTGGCCGAGTACCTGGTGCCCAGGTGGCTCGGCGAACTGCAGAGCCGGTTGCCCGAGGTGCAGGTGGGTCTGGACGTCCTCAACTCCTCGGAGGTGGCGGCGCTGGTGCTGGCCGGAACCCCCGACGCGGGCGACCCGGTGCTGCGCAGAGGCGGGGGGCGGCGGGTGGAGCTGGGGTTCGTGGAGGGTCCGAGCGTCGCCGACGGGCTGGACAGCCGGGTGGTGGCCACCGACCGGCTGGTGGTCGTGGTGGCGCCCGGCCATCCGTGGGCGCGGCGCCGTACCGTGCTGAGGGGGGCGGAACTGGCGGCGACGCCGCTGGTGGTGCGCGAGCCGGGCTCAGGCACGCGCGAGACCCTGGACCTGGCCTTCCGAGGGATGCACCGGGCGAGCCCGAAGCTGGAGCTGGGGTCGAACTCGGCGGTCAAGGGCGCCGCGCAGGCGGGCTCGGCGCCCGCCGTGCTGAGCGGGCACGCGGTCGAGGCCGAGATCGCGACCGGGCGGCTGGTGGAGGTTCCGCTGGCGGGCCTCACGCTGGTCCGCAGCCTGCGCGCCGTGTGGCGCCGAGGCCGCCCGCTCACCGCCCCCGCCGCCACGCTGCTGTCCATCGCCAGCCGCCCGTAGGGGGCGTCGCCCGCCCATGGAGATCGGTCACGGCCCAGCCCCCGCCCACCGCCACTCGCCGCACTTCGGCCGGGGGCCTCCAGGGGCACGCTCCTGCTGCGCCGCCCACCCCGCCGACACGACCCGAGGTCAGGCCGCTGCCACGGCCCTCACCAGGTCTTCACCTCGGGGAAGGTCTCCGACGGGCGGTCGAGCACCGGGCGGCGGCGGTCCTTCAGATGGGTGTCGAAGAAGGCGGTGACCAGGGAGCGGGTGATCGCGATCGAGCGCTCGCCCGGCAGCGGCTGGTCGGGCAGCCCGAGCGCCCCTGCGGCGGAGCGCACCGTGTACCGCGTCGCCCAGGAGGCGCTGACCAACGTCCACAAGCACGCGGGCGACGCGGAGACCGACGTGGTCGTCCGCTACCTGCCCGCAGGGCTGGAGGTCGTCGTGCACAACCGGCCGGTGGCGGCGAGCGCGGGCGAGGTGCCCGGCTCCGGGTGGGGGCTGGTCGGCCTGCGCGAGCGGGTCGAGCTGATGGGCGGGACGCTGGAGGCCGGTCCCCGCCCTGACGGGTTCCGGGTCACGGCACGGACCCCGGCCGCATGATCCGCGTACTCATCGCCGACGACGAGGCGCTGGTCAGGTCGGGGCTGCGGATGATCCTGGAATCCTCGGGCGACATCGTGGTCGTCGGGGAGGCCCAGGACGGCGAGGCCGCCGTCCGGGCCTCGGCCAGGCTCAGACCCCGCGTCGTGCTCATGGACGTCCGGATGCCCGCCATGGACGGCCTCACCGCCGCCGCCCGGGTGCTGGCCGCCCCGGACGCCCCGAAGGTCGTGATGCTGACCACCTTCGACCTGGACGAGTACGTCCACGAGGCGCTGCGCCTCGGCGCGGTCGGCTTCCTGCTGAAGGACACGCGGCCGGAGGACCTGGTGGCGGCGGTCCGCACGGTCGCGGCCGGGCAGGCGATGCTGTCGCCGACGGTGATCAAACGGCTGATCGGTGCCTTCGCGCAGCGCCCGGCGTCGCGGTCGGAGCGGGCCCGCGACCGGCTCGCCCTGCTGACCGCCCGCGAGGAGGACGTGATCAGGGCCGTGGCCAGGGGCCTGTCGAACGCCGACATCGGCAGGGAACTGCGCCTGACGGAACCGACGGTGAAGGCCCACGTCAGCCGCGTCCTCGCCAAGCTCGGCCTGGCCAACCGCGTCCAGGCCGCCATCCTCGTCCACGACGCCGACCTGACCTGACCCGCGCCCCCCCAGCGACGCCAGAACCGGAACGGCCGCACACAGCCACCTCGCCGCACACAGCCACCTCAAGGACGGCGTGCTCTGGGACGGCGGGCTCTTCATGGGCGGCGGGACCCCTCGTGGGCGATCCGATCGAGGATCTCGGCTCGGTGGGCGAAGACCGCGAAGTGGCCACCGGGGACGAACCGCGCCGTGACCTGCGGCAGCCGTCCGGCCAGCCGCCGGGCCAGCGCCACCGGCACCTTCGGGTCCTCCAGCCCGTGCCACAGGTGGACCGGGACCGTCACGTCCTCGGGTTCGAACCCCCAGGGTCGCAGGTACCGCAGCAGATCCTCCGCCATGGCGGCACCGCCCTGACGGCAGGTCTCCCGGACGTCGGCGACGAAGGCCGCCCTCACGTCCTCACCGGCGGTCACGTGCTGGTTGGTTGCCTGCGGCTTCTCTCGGGCGAGCAGGTCGCGGAAGACCGTCAGGTCCGCAGGGGGCAGCGTCCGGGAGACGGCGGCCACCAGCCGGTCCGCGCCGTCGGATTCGCGGGCCATGGATGCCATCGATCGGGTGGACATGGCGCACAGCCCCCGCAGCAGCGCGGGCGCGTGCCTGGCCAGCCGCCAGTACAGGGCGTCGGCGCGGCTGTCCGGCGCCCACCGCTCCCGCGCCCCGACCGGCGGCATCCCGCCCAGGATCGTGGCGCTGACCACCAGATCGGGACGCGCGGCGGCCAGCGCCAGCGCCGGACCGGCCCCCATGGACACACCCACGACGGCGACACGCCCGAACGGCTCGACGAGCAGGGCGGCATCCTCCGCCCAGTCCGTGAACCCGGCTCCGGGGCGCGGTGTGGACAGTCCGTATCCGGGACGGTCGACAGAGACGACGCGGATGCCCCGGCGACGCGGCTCGCCCTCTCCGAGCGTCCACCCGGCCGCCCACCGCGAGGAGGAGTATCCGTGGACGAACAGGCACGGCACTCCGTCCGGGTCACCGAACACGTGATAGCCGAGCCGACGTCCGCCGGGCAGGTCGAGGATCATCGGCCCTCCCGGGCGACGGCGGTGTGGGACGGGTCGGCCTCTGCGACAGGCAGGGATGAACCAGAGGACAGGGGCGAATCGGCGGTTCGGGGTGAGGCGGTGGGCTGAGGTGAAGGGGTGGGTTGGGATGGGGCGATGGGTTGGGGTGAAGCGGCGGGTGGCCAGGTTGCGACGGTCTCCAACGCCCACTCGGCCCAGGAGATCACCGCCTCCAGCCTGCGGATTCCGGCCTCGATGCCGAGGAGTGCCGCCCGGTCGGCGGGTCGCGCCAGGTCGAGACCGTCGCGCAACGGCCGCATGCCGCGTAGCCGCGCACGGTGATACTCCAGTTCCTCCCGGAGAAACGCCTGCGCCTGTTCGGGCTCCACGACCCACAGCGCGAACGAGCGCAGGACGGTCTCGTTGCGCTGCGAGTGGTCGGCCGAGGTCGCGGTGAGCCACTGCCGCAGCATCCGCAGCCCGTCCTCGGTGATCTCGTACGGTCTCCGCCCCCGCGCCCCCGAGCCCCGTTCCCTGATGAGCCCGTCGGCGGCCAGTCTCTTCAACTCCGGATAGACCTGCGTGGGTTTGGCATGCCAGACGAACTTCAGCACCCCGTCGAACTCCTGTCCGATGTCGTACCCGCTGCGCGGAGCCCCGGAGATGAGCGTGAGCAGCGCCATCCGCAAGGACATATCACCCTCCAACCAAACAGTAAAAAATTTTAGTGTGTGAACGCTACCCTACCTCCGCCCCAGAGGGTCAAGGGGGCGGCGTGACGGCGGGAGCGGGGTGCGGCGCGTGGCGCGGGAGCGGCCGGAAGCGCGGACGGCGGGGCGCGGCCGGGCGGTGGCCGGGCCGTAAAGGCCGGAGGTCTTGACCACCCCTGACCCGGAGGTCCTGGCCACCCCCAAGGCGGGGGATCGACCACCTGAGCCGGAGGTCCTGACCGTCCGAAAGCTGGAGGTCCTGACCACCCCAAACATGAAATATCCGACTAGGGTGAGGGGTCATGCGGTACGACGTCGTAGTGGTGGGCGCCGGGCACAACGGCCTGGTCGCGGCCGCCTACCTCGCCCGCGCCGGGCGCAAGGTCCTCGTCCTCGAACGGCTCGGCCACGTCGGCGGCCTGGCCATCTCCAGCCGGGCCTTCCCCGGGGTCGACGCCCGCCTGTCCCGGTACTCCTACCTGGTCAGCCTCCTGCCCACCAAGGTCGTCAAGGACCTCGGCCTCCGCATCGAGCTGCGCGGCCGCCGCTACGCCTCCTACACCCCCGTCGGCGACACCGGCCTCCTCGTCGACAACGAGGACCGGGAACGGACCGCCGCGTCCTTCGAGACCGTGACGGGATCCCGCGCCGACCACCGCGCCTGGCAGGACTTCTACGCCATGACGGCGCAGGTCGCGCAGGCCCTCGCCCCCACCCTGCTCGGCCCCCTCCCCACCGCGCGGCAGGTGGCCGCCCTCGTCGGCCCGCAGGCGTGGCGGGAACTGTTCGAGCAGCCCATCGGCCAGACCGTCGCCGCCCGCTTCCGCGACGACACCGTGCGCGGCGTCGTCCTCACCGACGCCCTCATCGGCACCTTCGCCGACCCCGACGGCGACCTGCTGGCCAACCGCTGCTTCCTCTACCACGTGATCGGCGACGGCACCGGTGACTGGAACGTCCCCGTCGGCGGCATGGGCGCGGTCTCCGGCGCCCTGGCCGAGGCGGCCCGCGCGGCCGGGGCCGACATCAGGACCGGCGCCGAGGTCATCGGGATCTCACCGGAGTCCGGCGAGGTCGCGTTCACGACCGGCGACGGCGAGCACACGGTCACCGGCGAGCGGGTGCTGGCCAACGTGCCGCCCGCCGTCCTCGACCGGCTGCTCGGCCGTACCCCGCAGGTTCCCGAGGGCGCCCAGCTCAAGGTGAACATGGTGCTCAGCCGTCTGCCCCGGCTGAAGGACCCGGACGTGGACCCGCGCGCGGCCTTCAGCGGCACCTTCCACATCAACGAGAGCGCGGAGCAACTCGCCCGCGCCCACGCCCAAGCCGCCCGCGGCGAGATTCCCGAGCTGCCGCCCGCCGAGGTCTACTGCCACTCGCTCACCGACCGCTCGATCCTGGGCGAGGACGGCGAGACGATGACGCTGTTCGGCCTGCACATGCCCGCCCGCCTGTTCCGCGCCGACCCGGAGGGCGCCCGCGAGCGCGCCCTGCGCGCCACCCTCGCCTCGATCGACTCCGTGCTCGCCGAGCCCATCGAGGACTGCCTGCTGCGTGCCCCGGACGGCCGCCTCTGTGTCGAGGCCAAGTCCCCCGTCGACCTGGAACGCGAGGCGGGACTGCCCGGCGGGCACATCTTCCACCGTGACCTGCGCTGGCCGTACGCGCCGGACGGCGGCTGGGGTGTGGAGACCGAGCACCCCCGCCTGCTGCTGTGCGGGGCGGGTGCGCGGCGTGGCGGCGGCGTGAGCGGCATCCCCGGGCACAACGCCGCGATGGCGGTCCTGACGGAGTAGCCGCCCACTCACCGGGTTCTCAGGTTGGGGACGTACCGTGTCCGCCATGAGTGACGCGGCACGACTGCTGGTGGTGGACGACGAACCGGCACTGCGCGAGGCGCTCCAGTCGAGCCTGGAGTTCGAGGGATACCGGGTCGCCACGGCGCCCGACGGCCAGGACGCACTGGAGTCGCTGGCCAAGGAGCAGTTCGACGCGGTGCTGCTCGACGTGATGATGCCGAGGCTCGACGGCCTCACCGCCTGCCGGAGGCTGCGTCAGGCGGGCAACCACGTCCCGGTGCTCATGCTGACCGCCCGCGACGCGGTCGGCGACCGCGTCTCCGGGCTTGACGCGGGCGCCGACGACTACCTGGTCAAACCGTTCGAACTGGACGAGCTGCTGGCCCGGGTCCGCGCGCTGCTGCGGCGCAGTTCGCTGTCCGGGCCCCGCGCGGACGGCGCCCTCGCCTACGCCGACCTGCGCATGGACCCGGCCACGCGCGAGGTCACCCGAGGGGGCCGCACCCTCGACCTGACCAGGACCGAGTACCTGCTGCTCGAACTGTTCCTGAACCATCCGCGCCAGGTGCTGACCCGCGACCAGATCCTCGGCGAGGTGTGGGGCTTCGACGTCGAGCCCGCGTCGAACTCGCTCGACGTGTACATCATGTACCTGCGGCGCAAGACGGAGTCCGCAGGGGAGCCGCGCGCCATCCAGACCGTGCGCGGTGTCGGCTACGTGCTGCGGGAAACGCCGTGAAGGTGGGCAAAAGTCTGCGAACCCGGCTGACGCTGCTGGTGACGGTGGCGGTCGCGCTGGCGGTCGCTCTCTCGGCCGGGCTGTCGTTCTCGCTGGCGCGCGCGCAGATGTACCGGCAGGTGGACGAGGAGATCGTCCCGCACCCGAACCGCACGGTCCAGGAGCAGCGCAGCGCCGTCTCGTACCTGCTGAAGAAGTGCTCCTCCAACCCGAAGGACCGCCCGCCGTACACGACGCCCAGCTCCACCCAGGTCGTGTACGCCGACGGGCGCCCGCCGTGCGTGGTCGGCTCGCAGCTCAAGGTGAAGCCGGAGGATCTGCGCATCGCCAGGGAGGGCGGGTCGCGTATCTGCGACGGCCACGCGGTGGACGGCACACCCGTGCGGATCTGGGTCGAGAACGTCGCGCCCGGCATGGCCGTCATGGACGGCCGCGCGGTCAACCGGCTGCAGGACTCCCTGCAGAACTTCGCCATCCTGCTGGTCGCCATCGCGGGACTCGGCGTGCTGCTGGCCGCCTGGGCGGGCCTGATCGTCGCGAGGACGGCACTGCGCCCGGTCGGCCGCCTCACGACCGCCGTCGAGCACATCGCCACCACGCAGGACCTCGACACCACCATCCCGGTCAACGGCACCGACGAGATCGCCCGGCTGAGCGCCTCCTTCAACGCGATGATGGCCGCGCTGGCGGGCTCGCGCGACCGGCAGCGCAGGCTCGTCGCCGACGCGGGGCACGAACTGCGCACCCCGCTCACGACCCTGCGTACCAACATCGGCCTGCTGCTGCGCAGCGAGCAGATCGGCAGGCAGATCGACCCGAAGGCCAAGGAGCGGCTGCTGGTCAACATCAGGGCGCAGTTCGCCGAGCTGACCACGCTCGTCGGAGACCTGCTGCAACTGGCGCGCGGTGACACCGACCACGAGCCGCAGGTGCCCCTCGCGCTGCACGAACTGGTCACGGCGGCGGTCGATCGGGCGACGCTGCGCGGCGCCGAGGTCGTCACCAGGCTCGACCCCTGGTACGTGGTCGGCGACGGCACCTCGCTCGAACGCGCCGTCCTCAACCTGATCGACAACGCCCGCAAGTTCAGCCCGGAGGGCGTGGAGGTGGTGCTGCGCGGCGGGGTCCTGACCGTGCGCGACCACGGTCCGGGCATCGAGGAGGACGAGCTGCCGCACGTGTTCGAGCGCTTCTGGCGCTCGCCGGGGGCGCGCGGCCTGCCGGGCTCCGGGCTGGGCCTCGCGATCGTCAAGCAGGCGGTCGAGAAGGCCGGGGGGAGCGTCACGTTGCGGAACGCGGCGGGCGGCGGCGCCATCGCGACGATGCGGATACCGGGTGGGCCGACCCAGCCCGTCTGAGCCTCCGGCTGCGGATACGCTTTCCTGGTGCGAAACGCGTCCACCCGAGCCGAGCAGGCCGATCAGCGCAGGGCCGAGTTGCTGGCCGCCACCCGGCGCGTGGTCCTGGAGAAGGGCCTGGCCAACACCCGGATCGCCGACATCGCCAAGGCGGTCAACGTCAGCGGCGGGCTGATCCACTACCACTTCGCCACCAAGGACGAGCTGATCACGGCGATGCTCCGGGCGACGCTCGACATCGAGAGCGCGTCGCTGGACCGGCTGGTGCACGGTCCGGGCCGGGCGGCCGAACGCCTCGACGCGGTCCTGCAGTACTACATTCCGGACACCCACCCCGACCAGAGCTGGCTGCTGTGGCTGGACGCGTGGAACACGGCGGTGCGCGAGCCCGCCGTCAACACGATCGTGCGGGAGCTGGAGAGCACGTGGTTGCGGGCGATCGAGCGGGTGATCGCGGAGGGGGTGACGGCGGGCGAGTTCGCCTGCGACGACCCGGCGGGGGCCGCCGAGCGGCTCGACGCGATGCTGGACGGGCTGGCCATACGGCACACGCTGCACCCGTCGGTGCTGTCGCGCGAGGCCCTGCTCCAGCACGCCCGCACCGCCGCCGCCCGCGAGGTGGGGCTTCCAGCCCTGCTCTGAGCGGTCCGTGCGGGCCTTTCACCCAGTTCTGAGTGCGGTCCCGTGCGGGGGCCTCACTCAGGTTTGAGAGCGGTTCCGTGCGGGGGCCTCTCCCAGGTTTGAGAGCGGTCCCGCGCGGGGCTTTCACCCCAGTCCCCGTCACGGCCCAGCCACCCCACCGCCACCCGCCGCCCTGGGCGGGCGGCCTCCAGGGGCACGCTCCTCCGCTGACCGCGCCCCGCCGTGACGCCGCCCCGAACCCGTCCACGGGGGAACCCCACGCCCAGCCACCTCGCGGGTGACCGGGTTCGTCCCTCTGGATGGGTGCCGGGGCGGCGTCACGGCGGGTCGGTCGTGCCGGTGAGGAGCGTGACCCTGGAGGTCGCCCGCCCGCGTCGGCGGGTGGCGGTGAGGGGGGCCGGGCCGTGATGGAAGGTGTTCACGGTGGTGCTATGCCGGGAGTGCGGCGAGCAGGAAGGCCAGGCGTGCGGCCGCGGCCTCGACGTCGTCGGTGCTGCCGAGGCGGTAGCCCCAGGAGGTGACGAACGCGCCGTCCTCGGAACAGGTCACGGTCTCCGTCAGGTTCGAGGAGAACCGGTTGCGCACCGACACGTACGCCGGGTCGCATGCCAGGGCCAGGCTCTGGACGGACAGGTCGGCGTGGCGTCCGGCGTACCAGGCAAAGCGCTCAAGGTTGAGCGTGGTGTCCAGCATCAGGCGTCACCTCCGCAACATCACGCGACAGAATTGCACGATCATCACGTGGTCGGCAAGCAATTGCGGAGATTAATGTGGTGGTTGTTTCCCGTATTCGGAGAGAATCCGGATGAGGAGGGCTCTGCCCGATTCGCCGAACTCTGCGACCTTCGCGTACTCGTCGAAGGCGGCGGCGTAGAAGGCGATGTCGTCCGGGTCGCGCAGGACCAGGTCCTTGGTCATCGTCGCGACCCCGACCATGGCGTCGTTGTAGATCCAGAAGCCGTTGATCGGCGAGGACGGCAGCTCGGTCTCGCGGGGGATCACGCCGAAGTCCACGTTCGGCAGCGTGCTCACGGCCAGCAGCCGGTCGAGCTGACCCCGCATGACCTCCACGGGCGCCATCATCAGGTGCAGCGCCGCCTCCGGCATCACGAAGCGGAAGGTGCGCTTGGTGTCGTACAGGACCTCCTGGCGCTGCATCCGCACCAGGACGGCGTGGTCGATCTGGTCGGGAGCGCTGTACAGGCGCCGGACCTTGCGGAAGACGTGGCGGGCGTACTCGGTGGTCTGCAGCAGCCCGGCCACGAGACCCGGCTCGAACACCCGCAGCGTCCGCGTGCGCGCCTCCAGGTCGCGCAGGTCCTCCTGGATGGCGGCCAGTCCGCTGCGGTGGCGCTGCTTCCAGCCGTCGTGCCGTTCGAGCAGTGCCAGCGACTGGGCGATGAGCCCGTCGGTCACCGGCGGCGGCGCCTGGACGGCCTGCGCCCACATGACCACGTCGTCCTCGGTGGCGGTCTGCCTGGCGTTCTCCAGGCGGGAGACCTTCGAGGGCTGCCACCCCAGGGACTCGGCCAGCTCCTTGCCCGACAGATGGGCCGCTTCGCGTAACTGCCGGAGTTGTGCGCCGAGGTCGATGCGCGCCTGCTGAAAGGACGTCACCGGGAGAGGCTAGACCCGCCTTCGCCGATCATGCCAGGCCCAGTCACGCAATCGTGACATGAGTGTGGCGCCGGGTACCGCCCGCTCTCGGGCGGCCCCTCGCCGACGCCGCCCGGGAAGCGCTTGCCCGCCCCGCGCGGGCAAGCGATCCGCTCGTCAGAGCACCCGTCTGGCGATGTCTGTGAGCAGCTCGCGCGGCACCTCGACCGCCGCCTCGCCGTCGAGGACGTCGCGGAGGTCCGCGAGCGCCTCCGGGTCGGTGAGATGGAGGCCCTGGACCACGATGGTGCCCCGGTCGGTCTCGTACAGGGTGGGACAGGCCCCGGCTTCCGAGGTGGAGCCGAGTAACCGCAGGCGCATGGAGATCCTTCCCCGATCAGTAACGCAATTGCTCGCAATTGTAGGAGCGTCGGGGACTTTGGTGATCTAAATACGGAAAAATACGCAAAATCAGGATAAGTCGGTCTAGCGGGGGCCGGTCATCCGGACGTCGCCCTTCGCCGACAGGACGAAGATCTGCCAGTTGTAATAGGCGTAATAGCTGCGTTTGTCGCGTTTGATCTGCTTTGCGTGTGTCAGTACCGCATCGACGTATCTCACGTCGCGGTTGTAGGCGAACACCGCCCTGCGGTAGTCGCGCGGGGCGCCGCTGGCCTTCAGGTAGTTGGCCGCCGCCATGATCGCGTCCTTGGCGTCGTGGACGTCGCCGCCCATGCCGTACTGCCGCCAGGTGCCCGGCATGAACTGCATCGGGCCCTGCGCGCCCGTGGAACTGGACGAGCGGATCCGGCCGAACCTGGTCTCCACCAGCATGATCGCCGCCAGTACCTCCCATTCGACGCCGAACCTGCGCTCGGCCGCCACCATGTGGCCCCTCAGGAGCTCGGCGGGCAGCGGGTCGGCGAAACGCAGCTTTTTACGCTGGGCGGCCGTGATCGGGTGCGCCATCGCCAGCAGCCTGGCGATCGCGTGGACGTGGTCGCGGGCCTCCGCCGCCAGCGGCTTCGGCAGCCGGGCGAGAACCGCCTTCGTCAGACTCGCGTCACGGGCCAGCGCGCGGTAGACGCGCTGCTGGTGCAGGCCGTACAGGGCCACGTCGCGGGGCGGCTCCCGGGTCTTGTCCCAGTCCTCGATCCCGGCGTTGAGCGCCGCCGTCGTCCGCTTGACCGCCTCGGCCAGCTCGGCGGGGTCCTTGGGGATCCGTACGTCGGGGCCGGGCGCCTCGCCCGCCGGGGGCTGCGCGACCCCGCCGGACCCGGCCGCCGGACCGCTCCGGGCGCCCGCACCGGCCGAAGGGCCCGCGCCCCCTCCGGCGGCCCCCTGGGCTCCGGCACAGCCTGTGAGCGTCGCGGTGACCAGGACGGCGAGAGACTTCTGAAGGACGGAGGTCATGAGATCCCACCGTAGCGGGTGGCCGTGACCGAGGAACGCCCGGCGGACGCCGGCCCGCACACCTCGCGATGTCCCTCCGGCCCCGAACCTCCGGCCCCGAACCTCCGGCCCCGAACCTCCGGCTCCGAACCTCCGGCCCCGAACCTCCGGTCGCCGGGCCGCCGCGAGCCGGGCGCGGGCGTCGGGCCGTCAGGAGGGCGGCGCCGTGCGGCCATGATGGTGGCTATGGCGGAATGCGTGATCGCGGTGGATGTGGGCGGAACGACGATGAAAGGCGGGCTGGTGTCCCGGTCCGGGCGGGTGCTGCGCTACGAGCGGCGGCCGACCCCGCGCGGAGAGGGCGCCGAGCGGGTCGTCGCCGCCGTCGCCGACTTCGTGGACGACCTGGCCGCGCCCGGCGCGCACACGCCGCTCGCGGTCGGCCTGGCCGTACCGGGGCTGGTCACACCCGAGCGCGCGGTCTTCTCCGCCGCCTTCGGCTGGCGAGACGTGCCCGCCCGCGCCTTCACCCGCGCGGACCTGCCGGTCGCGCTCGGCCACGACGTGCGCGCCGCCGGTGCGGCCGAACTCGCCTACGGCCCCGCCCGCACGGCCGAGCACGTCCTGTACCTGCCCGTCGGCACCGGCATCGCGGGCGCGCTGGTCCTGTCCGGCTCCCTGTACGGCGGCGCCTCCGGCTGGGCGGGCCAGATCGGACACATCCCCGTCCACCCGGACGGCCTGCCGTGCGGGTGCGGTCAGCGCGGCTGCCTGGGCCTGTACGCCTCCGCCTCGGCCATCGCCGCCGCCTGCGGGGAGAAGTCGGCGGCGGACGTGGTGACCCGCGTGCGCGCGGGCGACCCCGAGGCCGAGCGGGTCTGGGCACGGGCCGTGGAGGCGCTGGCGCTCGCCCTGACCACGTACACGCTGCTGCTGCACCCCACGCTGATCGTCATCGGCGGCGGGCTGTCCCTGGCCGGAGAGGACCTACTGGGCCCGCTCCGGTCCCGTCTGACCGCCCTCCTGCCCCTGCCGGAGCCGCCGGAGGTCGAGGTGTCCGCGCTGGGCGTCGACGCGGGCCTGCTCGGCGCCGCCCTCCAGGGCTGGCGGGCCCGTTGAGGGTCAGCCGCCGGGAGTCTCGCCGTACGGGACGGTCATCAGCTCCAGGTTGTGGCCGTTCGGGTCGTCGAAGTACACGCCCCGCCCGCCGTACAACCGGTTGATCTCGTTGGGTTTGTCGTGGAAGGGGTCGGCGTAATAGGCGATCCCGGCGTTCTGGATGCGGGCGAAGGCCGCGTCGAACGCCGCGTCGTCGATCAGGAACGCGTAGTGGGCGGACTGGATGGGCGAGTCGCCGGCGTCCGCGAAGTCCAGGGTGACCCCGTTGGACAGCACCACCGGGACGAACGGGCCCCACTGCTCGCCCACGGGCAGGTCCAGGATGTCCGCGAGGAACTCGGCCGAGGCGGCCTTGTCGCGGGCGTGCACGATGGTGTGGTTCAGCTCGACGCGCATGGCGGTTTCCCCTCACTGCGATGTCGCCTGGTCGGGCCCCTGCGAAAACGGCCCCACGACCGACGCTAATACGCCCGTCCGCAGGATGGAACGACGGCCTCAGCCGAACTCCGGCACCTCGGCCACCTGGGCGCGCAGTTCCTCGCCCAGGGCCTTGGCCTGAGGGTCGAGGCGAGGGCTGGCCGCCACGCCCCGTCCCAGCAGCCCGTGGACGACGAAGTTCAGCGCGAGCAGGTTGGGCAACTCGAACCGCTCGATCCGGTGCCCGGTGAGGCCGGGCAGCAGGTCGGCCAGCCGTTCGGCGGTCAGGAAGTCACGCAGCCACGCGTACCGCTCCGGCGCGGTCACCCACACCCCGAGGTTGGCGTCGCCGCCCTTGTCGCCCGAGCGCGCGCCCACGATCCGGCCGATCGGCGCTCTCACGACCGGCAACTCCCGCCACGCCCGCCCGCCCGCCACCTCGGTTCCGTCCTCCGCGAACGCCGATGCGCCCGGATCCGCCGGGTCGTCGGTGGACAGGCGTTCGAGCGCCTTCGTGCCGGGCGCGGGTTCGTCGGTTCCGACCGGTTCGCCGTCCAGGAAGACCTCAGCGCGGACGGTGTCCGCAGGAACGTAAGCCGGGCTGTAGACCCCGTACGGCGAGGCGTCCCCCGGCGGCGTCAGCCCGTACAGGCCCGGATACCCGGCCAGCCCCGTCTCCACCACGGCCGACGAGAACGCCCGCCCCGCCACCCGCCGATCGCCCGAGAACACGGTGATCCGCAGCAACGGCGGGTCGAACCCGACGTGCACCTCGTCGAACGCCTCACGCGGCACTCGCGCCCAGATCGCCTCCTCCGCCACTCTGGCCTTGTCCGCCGCGTCCAGGCCGGTGACCATGAGCGTCATCGTGTTGCGGTAGCCGCCCAGGTGGGTGACGGCGACCTTGAGCGTGTCCGGCGCGGGCTCGCCGCGCACCCCGGAGATCCGGACCCGGTCCTCGCCCTGCTGCTCCAGCCGGACGGTGTCGAAGCGGGCCACCACGTCGGGGCCCGGATAGCGCGGGCCCGCGATCTCGTACAGGAGCTGCGCGGTGACCGTGCCCACCGACACCCGTCCGCCCGTCCCCGGATGCTTGGTGACGACGCTGGAGCCGTCGGCGTGCAGTTCGGCGATGGGGAAGCCACAGTGCGCCAGATCGGGCACCTCGTCGAAGAAGGCGTAGTTGCCGCCGGTCGCCTGGCAGCCGCACTCGATGACATGCCCGGCGACCACGGAACCGGCCAGCGCGTCGAGGTCGCCGGGCTGCCAGCCGTACCGCCAGATGCCCGGCCCCGTCACCAGGGCCGCGTCGGTCACCCGGCCGGTGACGACCACGTCGGCACCCGCCGAGAGGGCGGCGGCGATGGGCCGCCCGCCCAGATAGGCGTTCGCCGTCAGCGGCGGCGCACCGTCGCCACCGACGGCGCTCAGCGGCCCCCCTCCGGCGCGGCCGGTGAGGTCGTCGCCCGTGACGTGGGCCACCCGGGCCCGCAGGCCCAGGCGTTCGGCCAGCTCGGCGACCGCCTGCGCGCATCCGGCCGGGTCGAGGCCGCCGGCGTTCGAGACGATCCTGACGCCGCGCTCCAGACAGGTGCCGAGCACCTCCTCCACCTGCCGGAGGAACGTGGGAGCGTAGCCGGGGCGGCCCTTCAGCCGGTTGCCCGCCAGGATGAACATCGTCAGCTCGGCCAGCCAGTCGCCGGTCAGGACGTCGATCGGGCCGCCCTCGACCATCTCGCGGGCCGCCGACAGCCGGTCGCCGTAGAAGCCGCTGCAGTTGGCGATGCGGATCATGCGTCGGGCACCCACGACGGAGACCGCTTGGCCATGAAGGCGGCGATGCCCTCCTGTCCCTCCTCGGAGGTGAAACGCTGCGCCGACAGCGCGCTCATCAGCCGCATCCCCTCCTCGAACGAATGGCCGGGCACCTCGCGCACCATCTGCTTGGTGATCGCCAGCGCCTCCGGCCCGCCCTTGGCCAGCATCGCCGCGTACCTGGCCACCTCGGCGTCCAGCCGCTCGCGGGGGACCGCCCGGGTGAGCAGCCCGATCCGCTCCGCCCGCGCGGCGTCGAAGACCTCGCCGGTCAGGAAGTACTCGGCCGCCGCCCGCTGATCCAGCCTGCGCAGCACCGGGACGGCGATCATGGCGGGGACGACGCCCAGCCGTACCTCGCTGAAGGCGAAGGAGGCGTCGTCGGGCGCGATGGCGAAGTCGCAGGCGGCCACCAGGCCGAGACCGCCCGCGCGGGCGGCGCCGTTCAGACGGCAGATGACCGGTTTGGGGCTCTCCCAGATCAACGACAGGATCTCGGGGAACGAGGCCGTCACGGGCGCGTCCGCCGCACCGCCCGCGGGCGCGGCGCGCTGCTCCTTCAGGTCGGCGCCCGAGCAGAACACCGGCCCGGTGCCGGTGAGGACGATCACCCGCGCCTCCGGCTCGCCGAGCGCCCAGTCGAGCCGGGCCTCCAGGTCGCCGAGCAGCCGCACCGACAGCGCGTTGCGGTTCGGCGGCGAATCCAGCGTGATCGTGGCGATGCCCGCTTCGAGTTGCTTGTGGACCAGACTGCTCACACGTCCCCCTCGTGCCCGTCCTGACTCGCGGTGATCACCGCGAGGATCGCCCCGGCCTCGACCTGATGCCCCTTCTCGGTCAGTACGTCGGTGACGACGCCATCGGCCGGTGCGGCGATGCGATGCTCCATCTTCATCGCTTCGAGCACCACGACCACCTGTCCCTCGCGCACGCGGTCACCGGGCTCGATCTCGACGCGCAGCACGCTACCCGGCATCGGGGCCGGCAGCGATCCGGGTACCGGATGTCCGATCGGTTCCGGTAGGAGGGGGAGCGGGGTGAGACGGGTCTCTCCGACGTACACGCAGCCGGGGTAGGTGTGGACGGCGAAGCTCTGCCGCAATCCATCCCTTTCCAGGACGACCCGCTCGGGCGTGGCCGTCACGACGCGCACCCCGTCCGGAAGCGGGTCGTAGACGATCTCGGCCTCCTCGAACCCGGCCCGCCGGGGCTGCGAGCGTACGTTGCGCCACCCCGAGGGCAGCGAGGCGAGCACCCTCGCGGCGGCGCGGCGGCCCGAGNCCCCCCCCGCCAGGGCCTCCAGCTCCGTCGGCCCGGCCGGGGCCGGGGGCTCGTGCCGGTCGAGGAAGCCGGTGTGCGTGTCACCGGCCAGGAACGCCGGCGCGCGCAGGACGCTCAGGAGCAGGTCGCGGTTGGTGGTCAGGCCGTGCACCCGCGCCCGCCGCAGGGCGGCGGCGAGCTTCCTGACCGCCTCGGCACGACTCGGACCGTGCGCGACGATCTTCGCCAGCAGCGGGTCGTAGAAGGCCGAGACCGTCGAACCCGACTCCACCCCCGAGTCCACCCGGACCCCGTCCGGCACGTCGAACCTGTGCAGCACCCCCGACTGCGGGACGTGGGCGGCGTCCTCGGCGTACAACCGCACCTCGACCGCGTGCCCCTGCGGCAGGGGCGGCGGGCCGCTCAGCCGGGCGCCCTCGGCGATCTCCAACTGCAGCCTCACCAGGTCGAGGCCGTACACCAGCTCGGTGACCGGGTGCTCGACCTGCAACCGGGTGTTCATCTCCAGGAAGGCGACCGTGTCACCCTCGACCAGGAACTCGACCGTCCCCGCGCCGACGTAGCCGATCGCCTCCGCCGCCCGGCGGGCCGCCTCCTCAAGGCGGTGCCGCAGGGCGGGGGTGACGGCGGGGGAGGGGCACTCTTCGACGACCTTCTGATGGCGGCGCTGGATGCTGCACTCGCGCTCGCCCAGCGTCCAGACGGTGCCGTGCGTGTCGGCCAGGATCTGGACCTCGATGTGGCGGGCCGCCTCCAGCAGGGGTTCGGCGAAGACCGTGCCGTCGCCGAAGGCCGCCTCCGCCTCGCGCCGCGCCGACGCCGCCTCACCTGGCAGCTCCGCCGCATCGCGCACGATCCGCATCCCCCGCCCGCCGCCCCCGGCGGACGCCTTCACCAGCAGCGGATACCGTACGGTCGCCGGCCCTTTCACCGGCCCTTTCACCGGCCCTTCCGCCGACCCCTCCGCTTGACCGGTTTCGGGGGCCACCTGCTGGTCTGCGGGCTCCTTGGGATGATCGGCGATCGGCCATGACGGGAGCGTGGGGACCCCGGCCGCTCGCATCAGCCGCTTGGCCTCGATCTTGGAGCCCATGGCGGCGATGGCCGCGGGGGAGGGGCCGACCCAGACGAGTCCGGCGTCCAGGACGGCCTGCGCGAACGCCGCGTTCTCCGAGAGGAAGCCGTAACCGGGATGAACGGCGTCCGCCCCGGCCAGCCTGCACGCTTCGAGGATCCGGTCGGCGTCCAGATAGGTGTCGGCCGCGCGGGAGCCGCTCAGCCGTACGGCGAGGTCGGCCTCGGCCGTGTGCGGCGCGTCCGCGTCGGGGTCGGAGAACACCGCGACCGTGTCGATGCCCAGCTCGCGGCACGTACGGAAGACCCGGCGGGCGATCTCGCCCCGGTTGGCGACGAGCAGGCGGCTGATCGGGGTGGCGGGAGGAACGGTCATGGGTGGCCCGGTCTCGGGTGGAGTGGTCTCGGGTGGAGTGGTCTCGGACGGAACGGTCATGGGCGGAACACCCCGAATCCCTGCGCCTCCGGCACCGGCGCGCTGTTGATCGCGGACAGGCACAGGCCCAGGACCGTGCGGGTGTCGCGCGGGTCGATGACACCGTCGTCGTAGAGTCGCCCGGACAGGAAGAACGGCAGGGACTCGGCCTCGATCTGGGCCTCCACCAGCGCCCGCATCGCCGCGTCCTGCTCCTCGTCGTACGGTAGCCCGCGCGCCTGCGCGGAGGCCCGTCCCACGATCGACAACACCCCGGCGAGCTGGGCCGGGCCCATCACCGCGGACTTGGCGCTCGGCCACGTGAACAGGAAGCGCGGCTCGTAGGCCCGTCCGCACATGCCGTAGTTGCCCGCTCCGTAGGACGCCCCCATGACGACCGTCAGATGCGGCACCGTCGAGTTGGACACCGCGTTGATCATCATGGCGCCGTGCTTGATGATTCCGCCCTGTTCGTACTCCTTGCCCACCATGTAGCCGGTGGTGTTCTGCAGGAACAGCAGCGGGGTACGGGTCTGGTTCGCGAGCTGGATGAACTGGGTGGCCTTCTGCGACTCCTGGCTGAACAACACGCCCTGCGCGTTCGCGAGGATCCCCAACGGGTGACCGTGCAGCCGGGCCCAGCCGGTCACCAGCGACGGGCCGTACAGTGACTTGAACTCCGTGAAGTCGCTGCCGTCCACGATCCGGGCGATCACCTCGCGCGGGTCGAACGGGATCTTCAGGTCCTCGGGGACGATCCCCGCCAACTCCTCGGCAGGGTACAACGGCTCGCGGACCGGGCCCGGCGCCGCGCCGAGCTTGCGCCAGCCCAGCGAGCGGACGATGCCCCGGCCGATGCGCAGCGCGTCGTACTCGTCCGAGGCCAGGTGGTCGGCCAGGCCGCTGGTACGCGCGTGCATCTCGGCGCCGCCCAGCGACTCGTCGTCAGACTCCTCGCCCGTCGCCATCTTGACCAGCGGCGGGCCGCCCAGGAAGACCTTGGCGCGTTCCTTGACCATCACCACGTGGTCGCTCATCCCGGGCACGTAGGCGCCGCCCGCCGTCGAGTTGCCGAACACCAGTGCCACGGTCGGGATCCCGGCCGCGCTCAACCGGGTCAGGTCGCGGAAGACCTGCCCGCCCGGGATGAAGATCTCCTTCTGCGTCGGCAGGTCGGCGCCACCGGACTCGACCAGGTTGACCAGCGGCAACCGGTTGCGCAGGGCGATGTCGGAGGCGCGCAGGGTCTTGCGCATCGTCCACGGGTTCGAGGCGCCGCCTCTGACGGTCGGGTCGCTGGCGACGATCACGCACTCCACGCCCTCGATCACCCCGAGGCCGGTGACCACGCTGGCGCCCACGGGGAAGTCGCTGCCCCAGGCGGCGAGCGGCGACAGCTCCAGGAACGGGGAGTCGGGGTCGAGCAGCAGTTCCACGCGTTCGCGGGCGAGGAGCCTGCCGCGTTTCCGATGCCGCTCGACGTACTTCTCTCCGCCGCCCGCGACCGCCTTGGCGTGCTCGGCGTCGAGGTCGGCGAGCTTGGCCAGCATCGCCTCCCTGCGCAGCCGGTAATCCTCGCCCTGGGCGTCCAGCCTGCTCACGATCACGGCCCCTCCTCCGCTGCTGTGGCCGCCGCCGATGAGGGCGCTGGTGTTGACTGGGTAGTTGTTGACGGTGGTGTCAATCCGATGGCGCCCGCCCACAGCCTGGTCAGCAGCGTGACGGCGGTCTGCTCGTCGGTGTGTTCCCCGAGATCCAGCCAGACGTGGGCGAAGTGCTCCACCATGCCGCCCAGCATGATCGCGGTCAGCCGGGGGTCGAGCGACGGGTCGGCCAGTCCCTGTTCCTGGAGCCTGCGTAGCCCTTCGGCGCCGCGTCTGACGAACACCTCGCGCAGGTCGAGAAGGAGAGCCGCGAAACTCTGCTCGGCCGTCGCGGCCTGCTCCAGCATGCGCACCAGCCGCGAGTTGGCCGACCAGGCGCGCAGGTAGAGCCGGTTGGCGGCCTCGATCCTGGCGTGCGGATCGCCCGGGACACCGGGCCCGACGACGCTCGCCGCGAACATCTCCCCGACGACCGCCGCCGCGACCTCGCCGAACAGCTCTTCCTTGGAATCGAAGTAGGTGTAGAAGGTCCCGTGGGACACGCCCGCCCGGGTGCACACGTCGTCGATGCGGACGGCGTCGTACGGCGTCTCCTCGAACGCCTGCCGCCCGGCTGCGAGCAGCGCCGCCCGCGTCTTCCGCCCACGTTCCGTCCGCACCGACCTGACGATCACGTCAGGAACTGTACGCCTGTCCCCTCGCCGCGAACAGCCCCGCCGCCTCCCGGATCCGGCCGTACCCGGCTCGGGCGGCGCTCGGCCCGGTCGGGCGATGACCGAATCGGGTGCTGAAACGGCTGGGCCCAGCCGGTCGAGAGTCGAGCCGGCCGGGCCCGTGGTCGTCTGGGAGACGTTTCCCGTGAGAAGGGCTCAGCCGCAGTGGCTCCAGCCGGACTTCCAGCTCAGGCTGCCCCAGGAGCCGCCCCACATCACGCACTTCTTCACGGCCGGCAGCCGGACCGGACCGGCGTAGGCGGTGAACGAGCCCGGGTTGGCGCCGCTGCTCCCGCCCTTGACCTGCAGAGTCGCGTTCATCGACACCTTGCCCGGGTACTGCAGCCGCGACAGCGTCACCACGCAGTTCTTGCCCTGCGCGGCGTTGTAGGCCAGGTAGACGGTCGCCTTGTCACCCAGCGCGCGCGAGTTGACGACCTTGTAACCGGATCCGCACACCCCCAGCGCCGTGTACGGGTTCGGCTTCGTCGAGGCCGTCGGCTTGGGAGTCGGCTTCGGCGTGGGTTTCGCCGTCGGGCGGCTGGTGGGCTTGGTGACGGGCTTCGACGGCCGGGCGGGCGCCGAGGTGTTCTCGGAGGTCACCGGCTCGCCGCCGGTCGGCTCCGGGCTCGGCTCCACCAGGTTGGGGGACTTCGTGCGGGTCTTCGTGGGGGTCGCCTTCTCGGTCGGCTTCCGCGTCGGCTCGTCCTGTTCGGCGGGCTTGGCCGGGGTCGACTGCCGGGTACGCTCCGGCGATGCCGTCTGCCGAGGGTTCGCCACCACCGGCTCCTTGGCCGGGGTGGACGCGTCCGGCTCGGGCAGCGGCTCCAGCGTCGGGTTGTCCCCGCCGTCCCCGCCCACGTCCGCCTTCTCGGGCTCGACCGTGGGCAGCGCGCTCGGCTCCTGGCTCGGTACGACGGGAACCTCCGACTGCGGCGGCTGCTCCACGGCGCTCGACCCGTCACCGGACCTCGCGGCGTTCTGCTCGCTCGACCCCTGGGCGTTGACCAGTTCGAGCGGAGTCTTCTCGCCTCCCTGAGAGGCGATCACGACACCGCCGACGACCAGCAGCGACACGACCGCCACACCGGACAGCGCGTACGTCAGCGTCCGCTTGCCCTTGGAGCCCGGGTCCTTCTCTCCCTGAGCCTTCCGTCCGGGAGCCCCGCTCTGCGGCGGCACTCCGCCCTGCCCGGGCGCCCCCGGCATCCCCGGCACCGCGAACGGCGCCTGCTGCCCGGCCCGCCCAGACTGTCCCGGCTGACCGGGGCCGTGCGGCCCCTGCGGCCCGCCGTGAGGCTGACCCACGTGGGGCGGCACACCCTGCTGGGGTACACCGGACTGGGGTACGCCGGGCTGAGGTGCGCCGTGCCCAGGCGCGCCGCCCTGCGAGGCTCCCGGCTGAGCAGCCAGGTGCTGAGGCGGGAACCCGCCGGGCACGCCACCCTGCGACGGCATGCCACCGGGGGCGGCACCCGGCAGCATGGGCGCGCCTGGCGTGGATCCGCCGGGCCCGGGCGCACCGGCGCCCTGAGCCCCACCCATACCCGAGCTGTCGGGGACGGCTCCCGTGAAGCCGGGCGTCGGCTCCACGGCGGCCTTCGGCACCGGCTGGCCGGTCAGGAAGACGATGATCTCGTTGGCGCTGGGCCGTACGGCCGGATCCTTGGACAGGCACCGGGCAACCAGCTCGGCCATGGCCCCGTCCAGGCCGATGATCTCCGGCTCCGCGTTGAGGATGCGGTTCATGACGACGGGGATCGAGTCCGCCCCGAACGCCGGCTTGCCGGATGCCGCGAACACCATCGTGACGCCCCAGGCGAACACGTCCGCCGCCTCGGACACCGGTGCCCCGCTGAGCTGCTCGGGCGCCAGGTACGACGGCGTCCCCATGGCCATCCCGGTCGCGGTGGCACCGGGCGCGTCCAGCGCGCGGGCGATGCCGAAGTCGATGACGACCGGACCCTCCGGCCCCATGAGCACGTTGGCGGGCTTGAAGTCGCGGTGCAGGATCCCGGCCCGGTGGATGGCGGCGAGCGCGGTGGCGGTGCTGATGGCCAGGCGCTCCAGGGCGGCCCCCCGGCGCGGCCCCTCACGGTCGACGAGCTGCCGCAGCGACGGGCCGGGCACGTACTCGCTGACGATGTACGGCCTGCTGCCCTCCAGGTCGGCGTGGAGCACGGGCGCGGTGCAGAATCTGGCCACCCGCTGGGCGACGGCGACCTCACGCAGGAACCGATCCCTGGCCTGCGGGTCGGCCACGAGTGCCTGGTGCAGCAGTTTGACGGCGACCTGCTCGCCCGAGGGCCCCCGCCCCAGGTAGACGATGCCTTGACCGCCTTCACCGAGCCGGGAGACGAGATCGTATTCGCCCAGCCGTCGAGGGTCGTCCGCCGCCAAAGGCGGGTTCTCGTTCACGTTTGCCCCCGTATGTCTTCTGCCATTTGCGGCAAAAAACTATCAGTGCGGCACTTGATGCGTCTGCCAACACGGCAGATCGTTCATGTTCGTCCCGTCTGACGGATTTGCAGGTTCACGCATCAGAGCAGGTGGCCGCCCGCTTCACCGGAGAGGTCACGTCTTGGTGAACTCCTGTGTCGGGGCGCCGAAACGGCGGGCGGGATCCGCGCCCGGTAAGCGTCCCCCTGGACAGGGCCCGGCCACGGACGGCGGGCGGCGCGTCCGTGGGCCGGGCCGTGACGACCACTCCGGGCGGCCACCGACGACGGCGCAGGTCAGATCGCCTTGCCCGGGTTGAGGATCCCCAGCGGGTCGAACGCCGCCTTGATCGAATGGTGCAGGTCGCGCACCACCGGCCCCGCCTCCATGTCCAGCCAGCGCCGCTTGAGGACGCCCACCCCGTGCTCACCCGTCAGAGTGCCGCCCAGCGACAGCGCGTGCGTGAACACCTCGTCGGTCGCCGCCCACACCTCGGGCGGCGGCTCCACGGTCCCGTGCTCGAAGACGAACACCGGGTGCAGGTTCCCGTCTCCGGCGTGCGCCACCGTGCAGATCCGCACCCCGTGCCTGACCGCCGCCGCCTCGATCGCCCCGATCATGTCGGCCAGCGCCGAGCGCGGCACGCACACGTCCTCGACCAGGCACGCTCCCAGCCGCTCCTTGGCCTCGTAGGCCATCCGGCGCACCCCGATCAGCTGCTCCGTCTCCTGCGGCGACGACGACACCGCCACGAACGTGGCCCCGTTGGCCGTGCACAGCTCCTCCATGCGCGCCACCGCCGCCTCGCCGTCCGAGGCGTCGGACTGCCCGATGAGCATCGCCATCGTCTCGGCCTCCAGGCCGATGTTGCGCATGTCGTCGATGGCCTCCAGGGTCGCGCGGTCCAGCAGCTCCATGAGCGACGGCTGGCAGCCCGCCGCCACGATCGCCGACACCGCCGCCCCCGCCTCCCGCAGCGAGCCGAACTCGGCCGCGAACGTCGCGGGCGGCCGTTGCGGAGCCCGCCGGAGCCGTACGGTGGCCTCGGTGATGACCCCGAGCGTGCCCTCGGAGCCGACGAGCAGGCCGGTCAGGTCGTAGCCGGTCACGCCCTTGAGGGTGCGGCGGCCGGTGTTCACGACCCGCCCGTCGGCCAGCACCACCTCAAGTCCGAGCACGGAGTCCCTGGTCACGCCGTACTTCACGCACCGCAGCCCGCCCGCGTTGGTCGCGAGGTTGCCGCCGATCGTGGAAATCTCGTACGAGGAGGGATCGGGTGCGTACATCAGGCCGTGCTCGCGCGCCGCCCGGTCCAGGTCGGCGGTGATGACGCCGGGCTCCACGACCGCGATCTCGTCGGCGGGCGACAGCTCGCGGATCGCCGTCATCTTCGCCAGCGACAGCACGATCGAGCCGTCACCCGCCGTGGCGCCGCCGGCGAGGCCGGTGCCCGCGCCGCGCGGCACCACGGGCACCCGGTTCTCCGTGGCCCACCGCAGCGTCGTCTCGACGTCCTCGCGCGAGGTGGCGAGGACCGCGCCCAACGGCTTGCCCGGCTCGACGAAGGTCCGGTCACGGGCGTAGGAGTCGATCACGTCGGAGTCGGTCACGACGGCACCGCGAGGGAGGCGGGCTACCAAGGCATCAATCAGGCTCACAAGACAACGATACGGTTTGCGCCCGACGTGCCTTACAGCCAGACTGCCCGCGTGGAAGTGAAGTGCCCGGTATGTTCGCAGGGTGATCGGGTCGCCTCGGTGCCGGGTGTGGTCGCCGCAGGGACCGCCTACCGCATCGGCAGGGTGCGGCTGCCGGGTCTCCGGCAGGTTCCCGACCTGCCGACCGAACCCGGCGTCGGTCTCTCGACCCACCTGATGAGCAGGACCCAGCTCGCGCTGTGGCTGTCGTTCCCGAGCCGTCACTACACCGGCTGGAGCCGCAACCAGGGCTATCTCGCGCTGCTGCTGGCCGGGCTGGTGCACGTGGTCGTCTCGCTGGTGCTCGCCATGAACCGCACCTCGGGCTGGGCGGAGGTGCTGCTGGCGCCGTTCTGCCTGACCGGGCTGTTCTGGGTGCTCGGCGGGCTGCTGGTCGTGGGCGCGTACGGCAGGCGCAAACGCGACACCGCCGAGGCGCCCGCCCGCGAGCGCGCCCTGGAGGTGTGGGAGGGCCTGTACTACTGCGCCCGCGACAACGTCGGCTTCGAGCCGGGGGTCGGGGTCTCGTTCCATCCGAGCGAGACCCGTGAGTACATCTTCGGCTTCCGGCGCTGAGCGGGCTCAGCCCTGCTCGGCCACCAGGCGCACGCACACCGCCAGGCCCGAGATCGCCTGCTCCAGCTCCGCGAGGTCGGGGTAGGTGGGGGCGATGCGGATCGTCCGGTCGTCGGGGTCGGTGCCGTAGGGGTGCGTGGCCCCGGCCGGGGTGAGCGCGATGCCCGCCGCCTTGGCCTTCGCCACGACCTCGCGGGCGCGCGGCACCTCCAGGCTGATGAAGTAGCCGCCGTGCGGGCTGGTCCAGGTCGCCAGGCCGCCGAGCTCCTTGGTGAGGACCCGGTCGACGATCTCGAACTTGGGCGCGATCAGCTCGGCGTGCTTGCGCATGTGCGCGGCCACGCCGTCGGCGTCGCGCAGGAACTCCACGTGGCGCAGCTGGTTGATCTTGTCGGGGCCGATGGACTGCTTGGCGGTGTTGGCCAGGAACCAGGCGACGTTCGCCGGTGAGGACCCGAAGAAGGAGATGCCGGAGCCCGCCAGCGTCACCTTCGAGGTGGAGCCGTAGACGAAGACGCGGTCGGGGTTGCCGTGCTGCTCGGCCAGCGCCAGGATGTCGGCCAGTTCGGCGGGCCGCTCGCTCAGGTGGTGGACCGCGTAGGCGTTGTCCCAGAAGATCCGGAAGTCGGGGGCGGCCGTGGGCATGGCGGCCAGCCGCCGTACCGTCTCCTCGCTGTAGACGATGCCCGACGGGTTGCTGTACTTGGGCACGCACCACATGCCCTTCACCCCGGCGTCGGCGGCCACGAGGCGCTCGACCACGTCCATGTCGGGGCCGTCGGCGGTCATCGGGACGGCCACCATCTTGATCCCGAACCGCTCGCAGATCGTGAAATGCCGGTCGTAGCCGGGCACCGGGCACAGGAACGTGATCTCGCCCGCCTCGATCCACCGCC
This sequence comes from Nonomuraea longicatena, assembly GCF_039525605.1. Lineage (NCBI taxonomy): Bacteria > Bacillati > Actinomycetota > Actinomycetes > Streptosporangiales > Streptosporangiaceae > Nonomuraea > Nonomuraea longicatena. The sequence goes on from NZ_BAAAHQ010000001.1 coordinate 675,512, forward strand.
GCGCCGCGCCCGGAACCTCGGTGAGCAGGGCGTGCACCACCGTGTCGTGCATCAGCGTCAGGCTGGAGTTGCCGCCGACCACGAGCTGCGCGGCGGGCACCTGGAGCAGCGGGCCGAACAGCTCACGCGTCTCGGCCAGACCCTGCAGGTTGCCGTAGTTGCGGCCGTCGGTGCCGTCGGCGGCCGTGTGGCCGGTCGGCAGCCGGAGCAGGTCCTCGGACAGGTCGAGTTGGCGCGGCGACGGCTTGCCCCTCGTCAGGTCGAGCTTGAGCCCCTGCTGGACCAGGGCTTCGTAGTCGCGCTGCACGTTCACGTGGTCTCCTCCGATCGGGTCGATACGAAGGATAGAAGACGCGGGGGCGCCGGGGTTCAGCACCCGCCGATCCGGCAGAGCCTGGCGGACATCTTCTCGGCGTCCTTCAGGTGGGCGGCCATCGTGCGCAGCGGCTTGGCCCGGTTGGCGAGGTCCCAGTAGAGGGCGATCGCCGAGCCGCGCCGTACCGCGACGAACTTCTGTGTCTGCGGCAGTTCGCCCTTGAGCCTCAGGATCCCGGCGACGGCCTCGTCGCCGATCTTCGGGCGGGCGGGAGTGATGTCCTTGCAGCCCTTCATCAGCGTCCGCATCCGGGCCATCATGGTCCGGGCGCCGCTCGCCTTGGAGAAGACGAAAACCTGCTCGCCCCGCATGGCGTTGGTCTCCTCGCCGCCGCCGATGTCGCGGTCGTAGGTCAGGTCCCGTCGGGCGGACCAGCCCTTGAGCCCGGCCCTGGTGCACTGGGCGTTCCAGACGTCCTCGTGCTCGGGGTTGTCGAGGACGGTCCAGGTGGCGCTCGCCGCCCGCGCCTGCTTCTCGTGCAGCAAGAAGTCCTTGGGGATGCCGGGCGCACCGCTCAGCAGTCCGGCCGTCACGACCAACGCCGTCAACATCGAAACCTCCGCCCAGCAGGTGATCTTCCGCGAGGGACCTTACCGCCTTGTCGGGAAAATCACGTTTCAACAAAGGGCTTTACGTCCCCTTTACTGGGGGCTTACCGTCCGCTTTGTGCCAAGCAGACGCTACTTAGCCACAGTCCCGGCGATCACCCTCCTCGCCGCCGGACTCGCCGCAGCCCCTGCCGACGCCTCGATCGCGAGGTACGAGCCCGGCGCGGCCGACTACTACATCAACTACGCGCCTCCCCGGGTCGAGAAGACCCCGGAGGAGCCGCCGGCCCCGGGCTCCCCGCAGGCCCGCACCCTGTCACCGGCGCAGCGCTTCGACCAGAAGTTCCGCAGCGGCAACCCGGTCGCCGGGCGGGTCCTCGCCGCCAGGGAGAACGAGGCCATCAAGACCGGGCGCAACCCCGCCGAATGGCTGTTCAAGAAGTCGAAGCAGACCAAGACCGCCAAGCTGCTGACGCTGCTCGTCGAGTTCAACGAGAACGCGAACGACGACTTCTCCGGCTTCAACCGTCTGCGCACCCCCGACAGCGAGCCCACCGACTGCGTCGTGGAGCCGCCGGGCACCAAGCTGAACGGACCGCTCCACAACCGCATCCCGGACCCGGGCAAGCACGCCCAGAAGGACAACAACTCCTTCTGGGTCAAGGACTTCAGCCCCGAGCACTTCAACAAGATGCTCTACTCCGACACGGGCATCACCGAGCGCGTCCGCACCGACCTGAAGGACCCGCGCGACGGCAAGCCCGGCATCGACATCTCCGGCCACACGCTGAAGAAGATGTACGAGGAGATGTCCAAGGGCGCCTACTCGGTCGACGGCTCGGCCGTCGGCTGGATCAAGGCCCCCCACTCCGAGGCCTGGTACGGCGCCGCGGCCTGCGGCGGCGCCCCGCAGGACATGTCCGGCCACCCGGACAACCCCCTCGGGGCCGGCCAGCTCGCCATCGACGCCGTCGACGTCCTCGCCAAGACCCAGCCGAACTTCCCCTGGGCCGACTACGACATCGAGGACACCTCCGACGCGGACGGCGACGGCAACTTCGCCGAGCCCGACGGCGTGATCGACCACCTGGTGCTCGTCCACGCCGGCAAGGACAAGTCCGCCGACGGCGGAGCCGAGGGCACCTACGCCATCTGGGCGCACTCCAGCGCCGTCGCCGGCGGCTACCAGGTGCCGGGCACCGACAAGAAGATCTCCAACTACATCGTGCAGCCGGAGGACTCCGGCGTCGGCGTCTTCGCCCACGAGTACGGCCACGACCTCGGCCTGCCCGACCTGTACGACACCAGCGGCCAGGCCAACTCCTCGGTGGACTTCTGGGACCTGATGTCCAGCGGCAGCCACTCCGGCCCGATCTTCCAGTCGATGCCGACGCACATGGGCCTGTGGGGCAAGTGGGTGCTCGGCTGGGCCGACCCCAAGGTGCTCAACCCGGGTGACGCGAGCAAGCTCGTCGCCGTCGGCCAGGCCTCGCGCACGCCGAAGGGCACCGAGGACGGCATCCGCGTCAACCTGGCCGGCCAGCCGCTGCAGATGATCTCCCCGCACGGCGGCACCAAGATGTGGTGGTCCGGCATGGACCAGGAGTGGGCCAACGTCAAGGTCACCCGCGACGTGCAGGTGCCGTCCGGCACCGACCTCCGGTTCTGGATGTGGAACAACTACGAGATCGAGGCCGACTGGGACTACGGCTTCGTCGAGGTCTCCACCGACGGCGGCACCACCTGGGCCCAGCAGAAGGTCTTCAACGAGGCGGGCGCCGAGGTCAGCACCCCCGACGACTACCCGGACCCCAACAAGAACCTCAAGACCTTCGGCAACAAGAAGTACGGCCTCACCGGCGACACCAACGGCTGGCGGCACGACTACGTCGACCTGACCCCGTTCGCGGGACAGGCGGTCAAGCTCCGCCTGGCGTACAACACCGACGCCGCCTCCACCCCGCGCGGCTGGCACGCCGACGACTTCCGGCTCACCGCCGGCGGCACGGTCGTGTGGAGCGACGACGTCGAGGGCGGCGAGAACGGCTGGCGCGCCCAGGGCGGCACCTTCACCAACACCAGTGGCCAGGGCTTCACGATCAACAACGGCCAGCGGGAGATCTCGCGCTTCTACCTGGCCGAGTGGCGCAACTTCGACGGCTTCGACAAGGGCCTGCAGTACGCCTACGACACCACCTACTCGCGCGACGGCGCCTGGAAGGTGGAGAAGGTCAAGTACAACGCGCCCGGCCTGCTCGTGTGGCTGCGCGACTCGTCGTACACCAACAACGTGCTCGCGCCCAACCTGAACCTGCCGCCGAGCATCGGCACCAAGGGCAGCCTGCTCATCGTGGACTCCCACTTCGACCCGCTGCGCCGCTCCGGCGCCGCGGCGGCGAAGGACCCGTCGCGGCACAAGAACATGGAGGGCCGCTCGCAGAGCTCCAACGCCGCCTTCTCCTTCAACCGGACCCACCCGTTCAAGGAGTGCCTGGAGGCGCCGAACGAGCCGTTCAGCGAGTACTGCACCGACGTGGCCCCGCTGAAGGGCGTGCCGAACTTCACCGACGCCAAGACCTGGTACCCGGGCCTGGAGTTGCACAACGGGTCGCTGTTCTACCGCGACTTCGACAGCTCGGTGGTCGTCCCCGCCAAGGGCGACCAGCAGTACAGCACCAGGGTCGTCAACTTCGACGGCACCCCCGCGCCGGAGCTGTACGGCACCGACATGGGCAACGGCCACAAGCTCGGCACCGGCAACCCCGGCGACGAGGGCAAGGCGCTGGGCGTGCAGTTCAAGCTGGTCTCACCCCTTCCGGCTAACCTGGGAGCGATAGTCCAGGTCGTCCCGCCGAAGAAGTGATCGTGGGGGCCGCCCCGGCGGCCCTACGATGAGAGACCATGAGCGACGTTAGGACCAAGGCAGAGCACACCGAGGCCATCCGGCGCGACCGCCGGGTGGCCGTGGTGATCAACACGCGCTCGCGCCGCGGCCGCCGCCACTACTTCGAGGCGCTCGACCTCATCCACGCGCAGGGCTTCGAACCACTGGCGGAGTACTCCGTCGTCAACCCCAAGCGGCTGCGCGACCGCCTCGACCGGGCGCTCGCGACCAAGCCCGACCTGCTGATCGTCGGCGGCGGCGACGGCACGCTGTCGTCCGCCGTCCGGCACATCGCCCACCGCGACGTCGCGCTGGGCGTGCTGCCGCTGGGCACCACCAACAACTTCGCCCGCAGCCTCGGCCTCCCGCTCGACCTGGCCGGGGCGATCCGCGTCTTCGACAGCGGCAAGGTCGCCGACATCGACCTCGGCATGGCCGACGACCGGCCCTTCGCCAACCTGGCCAGCTTCGGGGTGTCCGTCGAGGTCGCGGGCACCGTCAAGCCGTGGCTCAAGCGGCTCATCGGCCGGCCCGCCTACCCGCTCACCGCCCTCACGATCCTGCCGGGGCACCGGCCCTTCCGCGCGGTCATCACCGTGGACGGCCAGCGCCACGAACTGCTCACCCACCAGCTGAACATCGCCAACGGGCGCTTCCACGGCGGCTGGCAGGTGGCCAAGGACATCAGCATCGACAACGGGCTGCTCGTGGCATACCAGCTCGGGTCGGGCAAGAAGCTGCGCCTGCTGGGCGAGACGCTGGTGCGGGCGACGACGGGACGGTGGCGGAGCCTGGCGGGCGGGCCGTTCGTGATGGGCCGCGAGATGCTGCTGGAGACCGAGCCGCCGATGGCGGCCGACGTGGACGGGGAGGTGCGCCTGCGCACCCCGATCCGGCTGCGCGTGGTGCCCAACGGCGTCCGTGTGATGGTCGAGAAGTCCTTCGTCGATCGCTGACGTCACGGCTCAGAGCGGCCGTACGGCACGCTGCCACACGGGCCGGTACATCTGCGCGCGATGCGCGTGGATGTGCTGGAACTTGAGATCCTCGATCACTTCCACGGTGCGCTTGCGAGCGCCGACCCGCCATCTCACCCCGCCCGCCGTCGCACCCGCGACCCCGTCATGGCACCGGACATTCACAAACGGGCCGGATCACACCTCCAGATCAGGCCCGCGGGCCCGCGCCAGCGGCGCCAGCCACGCGCACTGCACACAGGTACGCGGAAGCGCCGCCGACCAGCGCATGGGATGACGCCCCCGCCACGCAGCACGGGCCTTCAACCCGCACAACGTCGGAAGAGGCTGCTCCACCACACGCGGCACATCCGCGAGCGCGTGCAGCACCCGCCCGCGATCTCCCGCCACCCCGCAGCACAGGACCTCCGCATACGGGACGAACACCGGCGGCGGTTCCCACCGTTCCAGATCCAGGAGCGAGAACCGCCAGACCTTGCGTCGGTCCACCTCTTCGTCCAGGCGCACCCGAGCCCACGAGTCACCACGGACCAAGAGCACCACCCCATGCATGCCGACCAGGTTCGCCGCCCACTCGCCCGCCGTCGCCGCCGTGTCACCGTCCTCGACGTCCACGACCACCACCCAGTCGCCCGGCTTCACGGCCCGCCCCCGACGCCCCGCCGTGTCGCCGTCCGGCCCCCGGCCATCCGTCACCGGCCGGACACCCCAGACCGCGACCCCGCCGTGTGTATCGTCTCGGCCACGGCCTGAACCAGGTAGACCGCCCAAAGGCCGAGGAACCACATGCCCGGCACCCGCACCACGGACGGCCCCCATATCCCGATCCCTGCCAGCGCAGCGCCGAACAGCGAGTACGCCGTGAGACGGATCACCGTCCACACCCGATCCTGCGAGAACCGTGTGATTTTGAGCATCAGAGACTCCTAACGTTGGTTGATCGAAATGACGGAAGGGAACCCGGTCGGCCCCGTTGGCGCGGGACCGACCAGGACAGAGCGACCACACGAGGCTTACGCCCGGCAGCCCCGGACGGGCCGCCTCCTTCGCGGGCGCGGAACCACCAGGGAGACGGGCATCGGCGGCGCTGTACCGGCGTCCAACTCGGCCCAAACCACCCGACCACCCCCCATCGCGCCCGTCTCCATGACCCCCCAGCGACTGGCCAGACCGGCCACCAGCAGTAGCCCCCGCCCGCCCTCGGCCGACTCAGACACCGGCCGCAGCACGGGGTACGCCGCCGAGCCCGCATCGTGCACGGCCACGGACACCACCGCCCGCCCCACGTCGGTCGTCTCTCGCCAGACCTCCACCGTGAAGACCCCGCCGGGACGCCCCGACGCCGTGTGACGAACCGCGTTCCCGGCCAGTTCCCCCAGCACAGCCGCCGCGTCCTCGACCAGGCTCGGGAGACAGCCCACACCCGGAAGGGTGAGCCCCGCGCACTGCCGAACCACCCGCACCGACAGTTCGGTGCCCGGCAGCGTGAGGTCCATCGCCAGCCCCGACGCCAGCCCCGCCCGCCCCGTCACCGCCCGAGCCCCTCAAGCACGATCATGGGTGCCTGTGGGTTCAGAGCCTTCACCCAGTCGGCCGGACAGTGGCTCCACGAAAACCACCACTCTCCGCTATGCACCATCGCGCGAACGATCTTTGACCCGGCCGCGCTCAGAGTCGGAAGACGGATGAACATCTCACGGCCAACGGGCATCTCGACCGTGACCATGACGCCCAGATCACACAGATCCCACGCCAGCCGCAGCAGGTGAATGAACCGATGAGTGTCCGGGTTGTGCCTAAGCGCCTCGATCGAACCGTGCTGCCACGGCATGAGCGAGGCTTTATGCTGTGCCACAGGTCGCGCACCTCCAGTTGTGCGATCGAGGACCCGTCCAAGCGCCGCCCCAAACGAGCTTGGCGGGTCCGCTTTCTTGTCACAGAAACTCCACGGCAGATAGAAGACTGTCGCTTTGTGTCGCGCGCCTCCACCTTGCGCCTGATGACAACTAGAGTGCTCTACATCATGCTCAACATGTAGACAAAGAGAGCGACAGTCGAATGACAATGGCTCACATAGATGTAGTTGCCTTGTCATCTTCTGTAATCGACCGCTACAGCCGTGTGAGGTGGATCGTGACTGGTGGAAGTTCCAGCCCTACTGCACAACAGCGCTTCGGCCGAGAGCTTGCCCGTGTCCGTCGCGATGCAGGGCTCTCCCAAAAGCGTCTCGCGGCCAAGCTGGGCGTCTCGGGTTCGCTCGTCGGTCACATCGAGATCGGCGACCGGAACCCCAAGCCCGACCTCGCGGCACGTTGCGACGACGTCTTCGGCTCCGGCGATCGATTCGCACGCCTCTGTCGAGCCATCGACTCACCTGTAGGCCCAGGGTGGTATATCCAGTGGGTTGACGAGATCGAACCAAACGCCAAGGTGCTCAGAAGCTGGGACCCGATGCTGATTCCGGGTCTCCTCCAAACAGAGTCATACGCCCGAGCGATCTTCCAAGGCGACCTATCCGCGCCGAACCAAGAGATCGAAGAGCATGTGCAGGCCCGAATGCAACGAAAGATGATCCTTGATCGCGGCGAGCTAGAGGCATGGTTCCTTCTCGACGAATGGGTTGTTCGCCGCCCAATCGGTAGCAATCAGATTATGGCAGACCAGCTAGAACACCTAGTAGAGTTCGCAGAGCGACGAAACGTCACAATCCAACTTGTCCCCGTAGACAGCCCGTGTACAGGTGGGCTCATGAGCGCCTTCACCATCGCCGAACTTCCGGATGGGCCAGCCGTCGTGTCCGTTGATTCCGCAGCCAAGGCCGAGGTGTCGGCGGACCCAGATCTCGTGTCGCGGAGCTGGATTCGGTATGACAAACTGCGCTCAGAAGCGTATCGTCCGGGCGAAACGCTCAAGATGATCAAGGAAGCCATAGGCCAATGGATGCACAAAACGTAACCATCGCTGATCTCTCCCGCGCCGCATGGAAGAAGAGTTCCCGCAGTGGCAGCAACGGCGGGCAGTGCGTTGAGGTCGCAACCAACCTTCCCGGCATCGTCGCAGTTCGTGACAGTAAGAACCCCGGTGGCCCTGCTCTCATCTTCACGCCAGGTGAGTGGTCGGCTTTCATCGGGGGAGTTATGGACGGGGAGTTCGGCAACCCCTAGACAGTGGGTATGAATGGGCCTCCGTCACACGGCGACGGAGGCCCATATGCATGCCTCGCTTGCCGGGATGAGACTGGCTGCCCCAGCCAGCGTGAGATCAGGTGAGTTTTCCCAGCTCAGGACACAGATCAGCCTCTTGATCAAGGCCCTGTGTCATCCCCGGAAACTAGCCCCGAAACGGGGTTAGTTCTTCCAGGGGCACGCTTCTCTCGCCCGGCCGAACCGCCGTCACGACTCCGGTGGCTGCGCGACGTCCTCGGAGAACCTCCGGTAGGCCCGGCCGAGCGGATGGGCGAGACCTTCCGGGGGCGGGACCAGGCGCAGCAGCAGGTCCGGTGTGACCGCCGGGCGCGGCGGCGGCGGGCGGAGCGGGCCCGACGGGGTGAAGAAGTCGTGCAGCCGGTCGGCGAAGGGGATGTCCGAGGGCGCCTCCGGGGGCAGGGAGCCGAGCAGGTCGTCCTTGGAGCGGCCGCGCCAGGCCAGGACCAGGAACGGGTCGTCGTCGAACGACTCCGCCAGCAGGTACAGGACCGCAGACAGGTGCTTGCACGGGTGGCCCGGATCCGGGCACGAGCACCGCATGTCCAGCTCGCGCGGGAACAGGTCGAGGCCCAGCGCGGCGAAGAGCTCCTCGATCTCCGGCGGCATCTGCCCGGCCAGCAGCCGTGCCCGGTGCACCGCCTGCTCGGCGATCGCCGTCTCGACCGCGCGCCACCGCTCCTCGGTGAACGCCTCGATCCGCACCGACACGGAGTACGGCCGGGGCCGCGACCCCTGCACGGCGGCCGTCACGACGCCGGGTTCCAGGTCGATCGACAGCACCTGCCCCTGCCGGGCGTAGGCCCGGCCCCGGCCGAGCCGTCCCCGGTCGCAGACGCGTTCGAGGAGGTCGACGAAGCGGCGTGACCACCACGACGCGCCGATGGTGCCGCGCCGGGTGCGCGCCCGCAGGCCGCCGTGCACCCGGATCGGGGCCGCACGCTCGTACCGGCCGTCCCTGCTCTGGGGCATGTCAGCCCACCGCCCGCTCGTCCAGCCGGAACAGCTCGCGCAGCCGGTCGGTGGACAGGTCCGCCAGCCAGTCCTCGCCGCTGCCCACGACCCGCTCGGCCAGCGCCTTCTTGCGCTCGATCAGCTCGTCGACGCGCTCCTCCACGGTCCCCGCGCAGATCAGCTTGCGCACCTGGACGTTCTTGCGCTGCCCGATGCGGAAGGCGCGGTCGGTGGCCTGGTCCTCCACGGCCGGGTTCCACCAGCGGTCGAGGTGGATCACGTGGTTGGCCGCCGTCAGGTTGAGTCCGACGCCCGCCGCCTTCAGCGACAGCAGGAACACCGTCGGCTCCGGGTCGTCCTGGAAACGCGCGACGAGCCGGTCGCGGTCCTTCTTCGGCAGCCCGCCGTGCAGCCACGGCACCGGACGGCCGAGCAGCCTGGCCAGGTGCGGCCGCAGCATGTTGCCGAACTCGGCGTACTGGGTGAACACCAGCGCCTTGTCGCCCTCTGCCACGATCTCCTCCGCCAGTTGCTCCAGCCGCGCCAGTTTGCCCGAGCGGCCGTCGAGCCGGGAACCGTCCTTGAGCAGGTGGGCCGGGTGGTTGCAGACCTGCTTGAGCCGCGCCATGGCGGCCAGCACCAGGCCGCGCCGCTCGATGCCCTCGCAGGAGTCGATCCGCTCCAGCATGTCGGTGACGACGGCCTGGTAGAGGGTGGCCTGCTCGGGGGTGAGCGGACACCACTCCTTGATCTCCAGCTTCTCCGGCAGGTCAGATATGACCGATTTATCGGTCTTGAGGCGGCGGAGGACGAACGGCTCCGTCGCCCGCCGCAGCGCGAGCGTCGCCTGCTGGTCCTGCCGCGCCTCGATCGGCTCCTGGAAGCGCGTCCGGAACCGCTCGCGCGAGCCCAGCAGCCCCGGGTTGCAGAACTCCATGATCGACCAGAGCTCCGCCAGATGGTTCTCCACCGGGGTGCCGGTCAGCGCCAGCCGGGTGGCGGCCGGGATCGACCGGGCCGCCCGCGCCTGCAGCGTGCCGCTGTTCTTGATCGCCTGCGCCTCGTCGCACACCACCCGGTGCCACGCCACGCCCTTCAGGGTGTCGAAGTCGCGCTGGGCCGTACCGTAGGTCGTGATCACCAGGTCGGCGCCGTCGATCAGCGCGGCGTCGCGCCCCGCGCCGTGGTGGGCGTACACCCGCAGCTCCGGAGCGAACCTGGCCGCCTCCCGCTGCCAGTTGCCCACCAGCGACATCGGGCAGATCAGCAGCGTCGGCCGTGCCGCCCGCTCGTGCACCAGCAGCGCCAGCGTCTGCACCGACTTGCCCAGCCCCATGTCGTCGGCCAGGATCGCGCCCAGCCCCAGCTCCGACAGGAACGCCAGCCACGCCAGCCCCCGCTCCTGGTACGGCCGCAGCTCCGCGGACAGCCCTGACGGGGCCGGGACCGGCCGCAGCCGCCGCTCGGCCTGACCGGACAGCAGGTCGCCGAGTACGCCGTCGGCGTCCACCTCGACCAGCGGCAGCTCACCGTCCTCGCCCCTGACGACCTGCCGGAGGATCTCACCGGCGGGCAGCCGTCCGTCCCTGTCGCCCTCGACGGCCCGCAGGGCGGCACCGAGCCGTCGTTCGTCCAGCTCCACCCACTGCCCGCGCACCCGCACCAGCGGCACCTTCAGCCGGACCAGCTCGGCCAGTTCCTCCTCACTCAGCGTCTCGTCGCCGATCGCCAGATCCACCCGGAAATCGACCAGTTGCTCCAGCCCGAGTCCCTGGCCGGTGGCGGCCGATTGCCGCTGCGCGGTCCGTGCGGTCAGCCTGAGCCCGAGCCGCCGCGTCCCCGCCCAGCGTGGCAACTGCACGCCGAACCCGGCCGCCTGCAGCAGCGGCGCCGCCTCCCGCAGGAACGCGTGCGCCCCGGCCGTGTCCAGCGTCAGCCGCATCGGCTGCGGCTCGCGCAGCGCGGGCTCCAGCCCCGGGTAGAGGTTGACCGCCCGCCCCAGCCCGGCCAGCAACTCCCGCTCCGGCCGAGGCGGCAGCCCGGGGACGGGCTCGCCGCTCCACACCCGCTCGGCGGGGACGTAGAGGCTCGGATCGTCGGCAGACTGCAGCGCCAGTTCCACGACCCATCCCGGTTCCCCGCCGCTTCCGGGCCCGTCTGACGGCTCGGGCCTCTGAGACGGCTCGTGCCCATGTGACGGCTCGTGCGACGGCGGGGGTTCGATCGCGGGTGCGGGTGCGGGTGCGGGTGCGGGTGCGGGTGCGGGTGCGGGTTCGCGGAGGCGGAAGCTGACGCGGGTGCCGGTGTCGGTGCGGGCCACCGTCCGGTGCCAGTGGGCGAGGAGCCCGCGCAACTCGGGTACGTCGGCACAGGCGGGATCCGAGGCGGTCAGAGCGGCGAGCCACCGGTCGCGTGGCGTGCGCGGACGGGCGACGATCGGCTCGGTGAACGCGGCCCTGGCGTGCGCGTCGGCGAAGTGGTCGAGCGCCTCGCGCAGCACGTCGGCCGACGGGCGTTCGACGGCCGCCGCTCTGCAGGCGGGTGGCATGGCCTCGGCGAGTTCGCGGAAGTGCGCGGCGTCGCCGCCGATCACCACCGCCCGCCACAGGGCCCGCGCGGTATCAGGGGGAACGGCCCACATGTCCGTGATCTCGGCGGTGTCGTCGGCGACGAGGTGGGGGAGGACACGGCCGCGCCGTACGAGATGCCCGGCGAACTCCGTGACCGCCGCCCAGTAGCGCACGGTCGAGGAGGTGTGCAGGGGGATCGCCCGCAGCGCGTCGGCGGGGGAGAGCACCACGGCGGGTACCCGCCACGACCGGATCCGGGGCCGCGCGACGTCGGACAGCACCCCGGTCTCCGGCGAGGGCAGCGGCGCCGCCGCCGACCCGGGCAGCAGCATCTCCAGCTCACGGGGGTCCGGCTCGTCCCGGAGGGAGTCGCCGAGGAGCAGCCGCGTCAACGCCCCCGTCTCGACCGCGAACGGATGCCGAGGACGCCCCTTCGCCCCGGCGGCGGCCGGGTCCTCGGCCCAGAACGCGAGCCCGTCACCCGCCCACACACCCTGCACCACCAGCACCAGGGCAGGTTACCCGGCTCCCACGACCGCCGGGTGCCATTCGAAAGGCCGAATCGTGGTGGGAGCTTTGCCCGCATATGCCGTCGAATCCCACCAGGACGGTTACAACCAAGTGAGGAGGCAGAGCCGAAGGGGAGGGCGGGCCGATGGCACAACGCGAGACCGACTGGGAGTACGCCGACGAACCCGCCGGATACGTGGGCGCGCACGAGGCCGTGGTCGGGGAGGAGACCGACGCCACGTCCATCAACGTCCCGCAGATCCGGGAGGGCGCGTCCAGACGCGCCCGCGAGGGCCAGGAGGCGCGCAGGCCCGACGAGACCTTCGTCGCCGCCACGCACCGCGACGAGCCCGGCGACGTCCTGGACGTGACCGGCGAGGCGGAGTCGAAGGCCGTACGGCGCCGCGCGGAAGCCGCCAGCCCCGAGGAAGCAACCGAGGACGCGCTGGAGACCGACCTGCGCGGTCGAACAGGGGGAACACCGTGAGCAAGGACATTTCCGAGAAGACCCAGACGGCCAAGGAGAACGCCCAGGCCGCCAAGGAGAAGGCCGTCGTGGCCGCCGACGCCGCCATGGACAAGGCGGGCGAGCTCGCGGGCAAGGCCAAGGACTCGGCCGTCACCGAGGCCAAGAAGCGCCCCCTGCTGGTCGTGGCCGCGGTCGGCGCCGTGGTCGCGCTCGTCGTGCGCCGCCTGATGCGCGGCAACAGGAGCCCCAAGTAGGCCACGTCGGGCACCGCCTGACCGGCCCGGTAACCTTCCGGGGTGAGATTCCGGACCGTCGCCGCCGCCTCCCTGGCCCTCCTCCTGACCGGCTGCGGCTCAGGCTCGTGGGTGAGCGACCACGGCACCGTCTTCAAGGGCACGACGGGTCGGACCGTCCCGGTGGAGCTGACCTCCGGCCAGCGCTTCTCGCTCGCCGTCCCCGCCGGTGGCACCGGATGGTCGCTGGCCGACCATCCGGACCCGGTCGTGGCCTCCTACATCACCGAGGAACTCGACGGCGGCACCGCCTACTTCGTCTTCAACGCCAAGCAGAAGGGGCAGACGCAGGTCCAGCTCCGCGACTGCGACCCGTGCGAAGGCGCCCCGGCAGGGGAAGCCGCATTCCAAATCACCGTCAAGTGATTGAAACCGGCACCCAGGTCGGACAGGCTTGCGCCCATGGACTTCATCCGCGTGCGCGCCTCGACCGACGGGACGCAGACGCTCTCCTGGTGGACCGGAGACGTGTACGGGTGGCAGGACGGCGACGGCCCGCACCACCTGTTCGGCTTCGAGGGGCTCAACGCGGCCCGTGCCGTACAGGATGAGGACGGCTGGCGGTTGCTGACCAGAGAGGCCGCCGTCTACCTCGACCCGAAGACCCGTGAGATCCTGCACACCTGGGACAACCCGTTCACGGGCGCGTCCGACGAGGTCATGCACGTCTTCAACGACCCGGTCAACCAGCGGCTCGGCCACCACCAGGTGCCGACGACCCGGCTCGGCGGCCAGGTGGTGTTCAACGTCGACCTCCGGCTGGCCTACCCGTCGCCGCTCAAGGTCGCCGAGTTCCCCGACAACTCGGCGAGCGACACCTACCGGTCGATGGAGCTGTTCCAGTTCTTCTGCACGGCCGAGGACCTCGACAGCGGCCTGGCCGACGTGCCGAGCGTGTTCTCCTGGTGCCGGATGTCGCCGTGGCTGCCATGGATGGCGATGGGCTCGCGGCCGGGCGCGCTCGTCTACCACTGCCGGGGCGGCAAGACGGAGGAGATCCCCGAACGGCTGCGCGAGCACGTCGGCGAGCACTTCCTGCGCGCCCCGGCCGAGTGGAGCGCCCCCAACGTGACGAGCTGGACGGCCTTCGCGGCCAGGGCGCGCGGTTGAGCGCCGACCTGTTCTGCGAGATCGCCTCGGGGGAGCGGCCCGCCTTCGTGGTCCACGCCGACGACGTCGCGGTCGCCTTCCTCGACGCCCGCCCGGTCTTCAAGGGCCACGTACTGGTCGTGCCCAGGGCTCATGTCGAGACGCTGGCCGACCTGGAGGAGGTCGGCCCGTTCTTCGAACGCGTCCAGGCCGCCGCCCGCGCCGTCGAGGAGGGCCTGGGCGCCGACGGCACCTTCGTCGCGATGAACAACCGGATCAGCCAGAGCGTCCCCCACCTGCACGTCCACGTCGTGCCCCGGCACCGCAAGGACGGGCTGCGCGGCTTCTTCTGGCCGCGCGTCAAGTACGCGTCGGAGGAGGAGGCGCAGGAGTACGCCACCCGGATCGGGACGTCGTGGAAATCGCCATCGGGCTGAGCATGGCGGTCGTGCTGCTCGGCGTGCCCGCCATCGTGCTGTGGCGGGTCATGCGCGGCCGCCGTGAACTCGGCACCAGCGCGGCCGAGCGGGCCACCTTCGAGACCCTGCACACGGCCTCGGAGGCGGCGCCGCCGCTGCGGGCCGGGCTGACCTCGGAGGGCGCCCAGAAAGCCTCCCGCCACCTGCGCGAACTGCTCGGCTCGCCCGCCCTGGCCATCACCGACGGCGAGCGGCTGCTCGTGTACGACGGCGTCGGCGACCACCACGCGGGCGCCGCCCTCGACCACGCGGCGGCGACCCTGCGCGACGGCCGTACCCAGGTGCTCCCGGTCGACTGCGAACTGCTCGAATGCCCCATCAGGTACGTCGTGGTCGTCCCGCTGACCACCGACGAGCGGATCGTCGGCTCGCTGGCCGCCTACGGCCCGCACGCCTCGGCGGGCCTGGTCCGCGCCGCCGAGGAGGTCGCCGGCTGGATCGACTCGCAACTCCAGCTCGCCGAGCTGGACCACTCCCGCACCCGCCTGATGGAGGCCGAGGTGCGGGCGCTGCGCGCGCAGATCTCCCCGCACTTCATCTACAACTCGCTGACCACGATCGCCTCCTTCGTGCGCACCGACCCGGAGCGGGCGCGCGAACTGCTCCTGGAGTTCGCCGACTTCACCCGCTACTCCTTCCGCCGCCACGGCGACTTCACCACGCTGGCCGAGGAACTGCGCTCGGTGGACCGCTACCTGACGCTGGAACGTGCCCGCTTCGGCGACCAGCTCCAGGTGACGCTGCGGATCGCCCCCGAGGTGCTGCCGGTCGCGGTGCCGTTCCTGTGCCTGCAGCCGCTCGTCGAGAACGCGGTGCGCCACGGCCTGGAGAGCAAGAACGGCGTTGGCCGCATCACGATCGTGGCAGAGGACGCCGGGGCCGAGTGCCGCATCAGCGTCGAGGACGACGGCCTCGGCATGAACCCCGAACGGCTGCGGCTGATCCTGTCGGGCGAGGTGGTCGGAGAGGGCGGCGTCGGCCTGGCCAACGTGGACGAGCGGCTGCGCCAGGTGTACGGCGACGAGTACGGGCTGGTCGTGGAGACCGGGCTGGGCGCGGGCACCAAGGTCAACGTCCTGGTGCCGAAATACCGGCCGGGAGTTTCCGCACGGTGACCGTGATGTGACGGGCTTGACGCCTCTTGCCGGTTTCATCACTGTCAATGGAAGGAGTGTTGTGACTGGATTGCGCGTCCTTGCGGTCGACGACGAACTCCCCGCCCTTGAGGACCTGGCCTACCTGCTGCGCGCCGACCCCCGGATCGCGGAGGTGCTCACCGCCCGCGACGGCGCGGCCGCACTGCGCCTGCTGGACCGGGGCATCGCCGACGGCCGCCCGATCGACGCCGTCTTCCTCGACATCCGCATGCGCGGGCTCGACGGGGTCGTGCTCGGACGGCTGCTGGCCCAGTTCGCCAACCCGCCCCGGGTGGTGTTCGTGACCGCGTACGAGGAGCACGCGGTGGACGCCTTCGAGATCAAGGCCGAGGACTACCTGCTCAAGCCGGTACGCCCCGAGCGGCTGGCCGAGGCGATCCGCCGCGTCGCCCTGTCCGCGGACGTCACCGTCGACGCCGAGGAGAGCGACACGATCCCGGTCGAACTCGGCGGGGTGACCCGCTTCGTGTCCTCGGCCGACGTCGTCTACGTGGAGGCCCAGGGCGACTACGCCCGCCTGCACACCCAGAGCGGCACCCACCTGGTGCGCATCCCCCTCAACACGCTGGAGGAGCGCTGGGCGGGCGCCGGTTTCGTCCGTGTCCACCGTAGCCACCTGGTCGCGGTCAAGCACATCGAGGAGTTGCACATCGACTCCGGCCGCTGCACCGTGAGAGTCGGCCGGACGGAGATCCCGGTGAGCCGCCGCCACACCCGCGAACTGCGCGACCTGCTCGTGAGGCGGGCCAAACGATGAACCGGCGCGTGACCGTCACCAGCCCCCGCACCGCCGCCGCGCGGCGCAGGCGCTACCCCGTCACCCGCGAGATCGACGAGCAGACCCGCGTCGGCGAGGTGTACATGGGCTCGCTGCTGCGGACCCAGTTCCGCCTGGCGATGTTCGTCTGCACGGTGCTCGGCTGCGTCGTCGGCGGCCTGCCGCTGCTGTTCCTGCTGCTGCCGCACCTGCGCGACCTGCACCTGCTCGGCATCCCCCTGCCGTGGGCGGTGCTCGCGGGTCTCATCTACCCGGCCTTCGTCATCGGCGCCTGGCTGTACGTCAGGCAGGCCGAGCGCAACGAGCGGCACTTCGCGGACCTGGTCGAGCGGCCGTGAGCCTGGCGGCCGTCGTGGCGGTGGTCGTGGCGACCGTGCTCATCGGCGCGTTCGGCCTCCGCGTCTCGCGCACGACGTCCGACTTCTACGTCGCCTCCCGCACGGTCAGCCCCCTCTGGAACGCCTCGGCCATCGGCGGGGAGTACCTGTCGGCCGCCTCCTTCCTCGGCATCGCCGGGCTCATCCTCACCTACGGCATCGACATGCTCTGGCTGCCGGTCGGCTGGACCGGCGGCTACCTGGTGCTGCTCGTGCTCGTCAGCGCGCCGCTGCGGCGCTCGGGGGCGTACACGCTGCCGGACTTCGCCGAGGCGCGCCTGGAGTCGATGGCGGTACGCCGGACGGCCGGCGTGCTCGTGGTCCTGATCGGCTGGCTGTACCTGATGCCGCAGTTCCAGAGCGCGGGCCTGGTGCTGCGGACGATCACCGGCGCCCCCGTCTGGGTGGGCGGCGTGCTGGTGGGCCTGGTGGTGGCGGTCAACGTGCTGTCGGGCGGGATGCGCTCGATCACCTTCGTGCAGGCTTTCCAGTACTGGCTGAAGCTCAGTGCGCTGCTGGTGCCGCTGGTGTTCCTGCTGCTGGCCTGGCAGCGGGACGGCGCGCCGGGGCTGAGCCCGCAGGACGTCGTGAGCTGGCAGGTCCCGCTCGGCAGCGGCAAGGAGTACGGGCTGTACTCGACGTACTCGCTGATCCTGGCGACCTTCCTCGGCACGATGGGACTGCCGCACGTACTGGTGCGCTTCTACACCAATCCGGACGGACGGGCGGCGCGGCGCACCACCCTCGTCGTGCTGACCCTCCTGGGCGCCTTCTACCTGCTGCCCGCCGCCTACGGCTGGCTCGGCCGCCTGTACATGCCGGACCTGGCCCGCACCGACGCCGTGGTGCTCACGCTGCCCGGCGCCATGGTCGGCGGCGTGCTCGGCGACGTCCTGACGGCGCTGGTGACGGCGGGCGCGTTCGCCGCGTTCCTGTCGACCTCGTCGGGGCTGACGGTGTCGGTGGCGGGTGTGATCGCCCAGGACCTGCTGGGCGGCGGCGTGCGCTCTTTCCGCATCGCGACGCTGCTGGCGGTCACGGTGCCGCTGGGGCTGGCGCTGTGGGCGCGGGCGCTGCCGGTCGCCGACGTGGTCGGGCTGGCGTTCGCGGTGGCGGCCTCGTCGTTCTGCCCGCTGCTCGTGCTCGGCATCTGGTGGCGGCGGCTCACGGTGACCGGCGCGCTCGCCGGGCTGTTCGCGGGGGGCGGGCTGGCCAGCGGCGCCGTACTGGCCACGATCATCGGCGGCCCGTACGACGGGCTGCTCAACGCGCTGCTGGCCGAGCCCGCCGCCTGGACGGTGCCGGTCGCCTTCACGGTCATGGTGGCGGTCTCGTTCCTCACCCCGCACCGGGTGCCGCCGGGGGTGGCGCGGACCATGGTGCGCCTGCACACGCCGGAGGCCCTCGACCTCGACAGGGGCGACTGGCGGCCTAAGGGCTGAGCTCCCCGGACCCGCGTACCACCAACTCGACCGGTACGGTCACCCGCCGGGGCCGCTCGGCCGGGTCGAGCAGCAGGTCGACGGCGGTGCGGGCGACGCGCCCGAGGTCGTAGCGCACCACGCTCACCCCCGGGCTGAACACCTCGGCCAGCGAGAAGTCGTCGAAGCCCACGAGCGCGGGCCGCTCCGCCCGCTCGCGCAGCGCCTGCAGGACGCCGATCGCGGCCCGGTTGTTGGTCGCGAAGAACGCCGTGGGCGGGTCGCCGAGGTCGAGCAGCCGTCCGACCTCGCGCGCCACCCGCCACGGCTCGAAGACGCCGTGCACGATCAGCTTCTCGTCCGGCTCGCCCATCACCTGGCGGAAGCCGGTGGCGCGATCGTGCACGGAGCTGAGCGCGGGCTCGTCGGAGACCAGCGCGATGCGCCGGTGGCCGTGGGCGCGCAGGTGCTCGGTGGCCAGGCGCCCGCCGCGCAGGTCGTCGAGCAGTACCACGTCGCGGTCCTGGCCGGCCGGGAGCCGGTCGACGAAGACCGAGGTCAGCCCGCCGAGCCGGTCCATCCAGGCGTGGTCGCCGCCGGAGGGGACCACGATGAGGGCGTCGACGCCTCTGGCGTGCATGGATTCGACGAGCATGCGCTCGCGCTCGGGCCGCTCCTCGTAGGAGCCGAACACGACGAGCGCGTCGTGCTCGGCCGCCGCCGCCTCGACGGCCTTGGCCAGCCGGGAGTAGAACTCGTTGGAGATGTTCTCCACGACCAGGCCGATGGTGAGCATCGTGGCGCCGCGAGCCAGCCGGGCGGCGGCCTCGTTGCGGCGGAAGCCGAGCGCGCTGATCGCCGCCCGCACCCGCGCGAGTACGTCGGCGCTGACATGCGGCTCCTGGTTGACCACCCGGGAGACCGTCTTGAGGCTGACCCCGGCCCGCCTGGCGACGTCGGCCATGGTGGGCTTGCGCGCTGTCATAGTCTCCCCCCATGGACGAGCACATCATGGACGACGAATGGATCTGCGGCAGGCTGGGCGAGGACGCCTCCTGGCAGCTCGGCGCCGTCAACCCCCCGGTCTTCGAGAACTCCCTGTTCACCTTCGCCTCGGCGGCCGACCTGGCCGAGGCGATCAAGGACGAGGACGAGAGGTACGTCTACTGGCGCGGCACCAACCCGACCGTCGACCTGTTGCAGCGCAAGCTGGCGGCGCTGGAGCGGGCCGAGCGGGCCAAGTGCTTCGGCTCCGGCATGGGCGCCATCTCGGCGGCGATCTCGTCGCTGGTCTCGGCGGGAGACCACGTGCTGGTGCTGGGGTCGGTCTACGGGCCGACCACGCAGTTCCTGCGTTATCTGGCGAAGTTCGGTGTCACGCATACGCACGTCGGCGATCTCGACGGATGTGACAGTGCTATCAGGGCGAGCACCCGCCTACTCTACTTCGAGTCACCGTCGTACATGCGCTACGAGATCTTCGACGTGGCCGCCGTGGCGGCCTGGGCGTCGGCGCGCGGGCTGGTGAGCGTGATGGACAACACCTGGTCCACGCCGCTGTTCCAGAAGCCGCTCACGATGGGCGTCGACCTGGTGGTCCACTCGCTGTCGAAGTACGTCGGCGGCCACAGCGACCTGGTCGGCGGCGTGGTGGCGGGCCCGGCGGCCCTGGTGCGTCCGCTGGCACTGACGGAGTACCAGCTCTACGGCGCCGCGATGTCGCCGCACGACGGCGCCAAGGCCATCAAGGGCCTGCGCACGCTGCCCGTCCGGATGCCCGCCCACCAGGAGCGGGGTCTCGCGGTCGCGGCGTTCCTGGCCGGGCACCCGGCGGTACGGGCGGTGCACCATCCCGGGTTGCCCGCGCATCCGGGTCACGCGCAGGCGCTGCGGCAGATGACCGGGTTCTCCAGCCTGTTCGGCTTCGAACTGGACACCGACTCCGGCGAGGAGGTCGCGGGCCTGCTCGACCGGCTGCGGCACTTCCGGGTCGGGGTGTCGTGGGGCGGATTCGAGTCCCTCGCGGTCGCGCCCGCGCTGTCGGTGGAGGAGAGCGTGCGGGCCACGATGGGCGTGCCGGTGGGGCTGGTCCGGCTGTCGGTCGGCCTGGAACCGGCGCAGACGCTGATCGAGGATCTCGCTCTGGCGCTGGAGGGGGTCGCTCGCCTAGCGTGACTGACAGCGCTGTCATCCCCTGGAGGCGTTATGCGACCCTTCCTCCCCGCAGCCCTGACCGTCGTCCTGGCTCTCACCGCCTGCGGCTCGCCGTCCGGATCCGGGACCGTGCGGCTGCGCCTGATCGAGAGCCTGACCAGCCCCGAACGCACCAAGCTGATCAGGACCCTGCTCGCCGACTTCGAGAAGGCCAACCCCGGCATCGAGGTCGAACTGGTCTCGCCGCCCCACGACAGCGCCGACCAGAAGATCACGCAGATCCTCCAGACGAAGAAGGGCCTGGACGTCCTGGAGGTCCGCGACCACACCGCCAAGTCCTTCTCCAACAACGGCTGGCTCGGCGAGTTGCCCACCACCGGCTGGCCCGGCTGGTCCGACCTCACCGAACTGGCGCGGAAGAAGGCCGTCGAGATCGGCGGCAAGCCGTACCTGATCCCCTACGGCTTCTACCAGCGCACGCTGTTCTACCGCACCGACTGGGGGCTCACGAAGCCGCCGGGGACATGGCAGGAGTTGTTCGAGGCGGCCAAGAAGATGACCTCGGGCGGGCGGTTCGGCTACTCCTTCCGGGGCGGCAAGGGCGGCGCCGACTACGCGGTCATGATGATCAGCGCGTACAACGGTGAGAAGGTGGACCCGGAGCGGTCCTTCTTCCTCAAGGACAAGCGCACGATCTTCGCCACCCCCGAGGCCGCCCGGGCGATGGAGCTGTTCGTGCGCCTGTTCAAGGAGGCGTCGCCGCCCGACTCGCTCTCATGGGCCTTCCCCGAGATGGTCCAGGGCTTCACCTCCGGCGTCACCGGCCTGCTCATCCAGGACCCGGAGGTCATCAAGACCGTGCAGGACAGCGCGGTCGAGGCGTGGTCCACCGCGCCGATCCCGAAGGGGCCGACGGGCTACGCCTTCCAGCCGGTCGGCTACGCCGGATGGGGCATCACCTCCTTCACCCGCCACCGGGAGGAGGCCGTCCGGCTGGTTCGGTTCCTGTCGGAGCCGGAGCAGAGCATCCGCTTCGCCAAGGGCAACTCGCTGATCCCGATCTCCCGGCAGGCGCAGGACGACCCGCAGTTCGGCCAGGGGGCCTGGAAGGCGTACCTGGAGGCGCAGCGCGACCCGAAGCAGGTGATCACCGTCCGGCCGGTCGACTCGCCCGGCTGGAGCCGCTTCCTGGTCGACTCCGACCGCGACGTGCAGTCGCTGCTGACCGGTCAGAAGTCGGTCGCCGAGGTGCTCGGCTCGTGGGACGCGTTCTGGTCGGCGCAGGCGTCATGACGCTCACGGCCAAACGCGCCTTCCACCCTCGGCGCGGCCTGTTCATCGGCCTGAGCCTGCTGCCGGCGGCGCTGGCGGTGGCCGTGTTCACCTACTGGCCGATGGTGCGCGGCAGCGTCATGGCCTTCCAGAACTACCACCTGTTCGACCTGACCGCCACACCGTTCACCGGCCTGGCCAACTTCGCCGCCGTCCTGTCGGACGACCGGTTCTGGACGGCGCTGCGCAACACCGGCACCTGGGTCGGGGTGTCGCTGGTCTTCCAGTTCGCGCTCGGGTTCGGCCTGGCTCTGCTGCTGCGCAGGCACTTCCCCGGACGCGCCCTCTATCAGGCGTGGGTGTTCTTCCCATGGGCGATGTCCGGCTTCCTCATCGGGCTGCTGTGGCGGTGGATGTTCAACGGGCAGTTCGGCGTCGTCAACGACCTGCTGATCAGGGCCGGGATCGTCGAGACGCCCATCGCCTTCCTGGCTGACCCCGGCTGGGCGATGACCTCGGTCGTCGTGGCCAACATCTGGTACGGCGTGACCTTCTTCGCCATCATGATCATGGCGGCGCTGCAGTCGGTGCCCAGAGAGCTGTCCGAGGCCGCCGACGTGGACGGCGCCTCAAGGGCCCGCCGGTTCTGGCACGTGACGCTGCCGCACATCCGGCCCACGCTGACGCTGATCGTGCTGCTGCGGATCATCTGGATCCTGAACTTCCCCGACCTCATCTACGCGATGACCGGTGGCGGCCCGGCCGGCGGCACCGACATCGTCACGACGTACCTCATCCAGCAGGTCATGGGCGGCGACTACGGCCGGGCCGGAGCCGTCGGGCTGCTGGTGCTCGGCCTGCTGCTGTCCTTCGCCGTCTTCTACTTGAACGCCACGAGGTCGTCCGATGCCGCGCGTCGCTAAGGCCGTGATCCTCGGCGCCTGGCTGCTGGTCACCGTCTTCCCGCTCTACTGGATCGCCGTCACCTCGCTCAAGCCGCAGGCCGAGATCTTCTCCATGCCACTGCGCTACTGGCCGGGTACGGTCACCTTCGAGCACTACGCCGAACTGTTCGCCTTCGCCGACTTCGGCCGCTACCTGGCCAACAGCCTGCTGGTCTCGCTGGCGTCCGCCGCCGTCGTCACGGCGGTCGGCGTGCTCGGCGGCTACACGCTGGCCCGCTTCGACTTCCCCGGCAGGGGCGCGCTGATGCTGGGGTTCCTGGTCACGCAGATGATCCCGCTGTTCATCGCGCTCGGGCCGCTCTACCTGCTGATGTCCGACCTCGACCTGCTCAACCGGCTGGCCGGGCTGATGGTCGTCTACGTGGCGATGCTGGTGCCGTTCGCCACGGTGATCATGCGCGGCTTCTACGAGCGGGTGCCGGTCGCGCTGGAGGAGGCCGCGCAGGTGGACGGCGCCTCGCGGCTGGGCGCGATGGTCCGCGTGGTCGTCCCGGTGATGCTGCCCGGAGTCGCGGCCACCTTCATCTTCGCCTTCGTGCAGTGCTGGAACGAGTTGTTCCTGGCGATCACCTTCATCGACAGCGAGGACGCCAAGACCGTGCCCGTGGCCATGAACTCCTTCATCACCCAGTACGACGTGGACTGGGGCGCGATGGCCGCGGCGACCGTGGTGTCCGTCGTGCCGACGCTGATCCTGTTCGCCGCGATCCGCCGCTACCTGGTCGAGGGCCTGACAGCGGGAGCCGTCAAGGGCTGACGGGCGGCACCTCTACCTGGAGGCGGCCGCCTTCTCCAGCGATGCATCCGATGAATCAGAGTGGCATTCACTCGCGTCGTCCCTGATGGGAGGCGGTTTCGTGCGGCGAGGTAGACAACTGGCGCCTTGACGGCAGTGAAGCCGTGTGTCATACAAAGCAAAGCTCCGATGAATCTCTGGAAGGATCACTGCCAGATGACCGGGATCTCTCGCCGTTCCTTCGTCGTGGGCGCGGGGGCGGCCGTCACCGCATCCTCGCCCGTCGCCTGGGCCCGTGCCCCCCACGATCGCGAGGACGTGCACAGCACGGTCCTGCGCGACGCCGCCATGGTCTGGAAGCGCTTACCCGGCGGCTGGACCGAGGCCCCGTTCCTCGGCAACGGCTTCCTCGCCGCGCACGTCTACCACGTCGGCGGCGAGGGCCGCGTACTGCGCTTCATGATCAACCATGGCCACGTCCAGGACCAGCGCGGCCAGTGGGAGGCCGCGATCGGCTACTCCCGCCTGGGCGTCGGCTACTTCACCCTCACCTTCGCCGGATCCATCACCGGCGTCGACTGGACCCTCGACCTCGAGAACGCCGAACTGTCCGGCACCGTCACCACCACGCAGGGCGGCGCCCGCTTCACCGCGCTGATCCTCGGCCACCGTGACGTCATGCTCGTCTCCACCGAGCCCAGCGCCGGCGAGGAGGCCATGGCCTGGGCGTTCGTGCCGCTGCCCTCGGCCACCACCCGCCAGCAGCGCCGCCCGCCCGACTACACCGCCAACCCCGACCCCGCGATCGCCCCCGGCCACGTCGAACAGCCCATGCACGCCGGCGGCGGCTACACCACCGCCTGGAAAGAGGTACGGCACGGCGGCAGGCGCCTGCTCGCCGCCACCATCGTCTACGGCTACCCGGACTCCACCGGCAGGGACCGGGCGATCGAGACCGTCACCGACGTGCTGCGCCGCCCGCCGGACGCGCACGTGGCCGCCCACCGGCTGTGGTGGCGGCGTTTCTACCGGCGCAGCCTCGTCTCCGTGCCGGACAAGAAGGTGCAGCGCTTCTACTGGATCCAGCTCTACAAGCTCGCCTGCTGCGCCCGCGACGACGCCCCCGTCGTCCCCGTGTTCGGCCCCTGGTTCCCCGAGCGCGGCAACAACTGGACCCAGATCTGGTGGAACACCAACGTCCAGGTCACCTATCCGGTCGCCAACGGGTCCAACCACTGCGAACTCGACGCGATCACCCCGGCCTTCCGCCGGTACCACCGCAACCTTGAGGGCAACATCTGGCCGGAACTGCGCGACGGCGACACCTACGCGCTGTGCCACCCCGGCGACTGGCAGCTCCGCTCCGGACCCCGCTACGTCGGCAGACCCGGCCTCAACCCCAACGACCACACCGGCAACCTCGTCTGGGCGCTGCACAATGTCTGGGTCGCCTACCGCCACCACATGGACGACACGGTCCTGCGCGACGTGCTCCACCCGGTGCTCGGCAGAGCCGTCAACTACTACGCCCGCTTCCTCACCGAGGGCACGGACGGACTGCTCCACCTGCCGACCACCCGCTCGCCCGAACTCGCCAACGCCGCCGACTGCACCTACGACCTGTCGCTGCTGCGCTGGGGCGTCACCGCGCTCATCGACGCCGCCGCCCGCCTGCGCGTGGACGAACCCCGGCTCGCCCAATGGCGCGACATCAAGGCGCGGCTGGTGCCGTACCACGAGGACGGGAACGGCGTCATGATCGGCGCCGGGGTGCCGTTCGCCGAGTCGCACCGGCACTTCTCCCACCTGCTGTGGCTCTACCCGCTCCAGGAGAAGCTGGAGCGGCGCACCTTCGAGCACTGGGCGAGCATGCAGGCCCGCTGGCACGGCTACAGCTACGCCGCCGCCTCCTCCATGGAGACCCTGTTCGGCAACGCCGAGCAGGCGCTGTGGCACCTGCGCTTCTTCGTCGACGGCAACATCCAGGACAACTGCCAGCTGACGCCCAACACCATGTACCGGGAAGGCACCGGCTTCGCGATCGAGAGCCCGATCTCGGCCGCGCAGTCGCTGCTCGACATGCTGGTGCAGAGCCACGGCGGCGTCGTCAAGGTCTTCCCGGCCGTCTCCGCCACCTGGGCGGAGGCGTGCGTACGGGGGCTGCGCACCCAGGGCGCCTTCGTCCTCGACGCATCGCGCGCCGGGGGCCGTACGCAGTGGATCAGGATCCACAGCGAGGCGGGGGAGCCGCTGGTGCTCCGGCACGGCATCGAGGGCGAGATCGAGGTCCGCGACGAGGACGGCGGGCGGCTGCCGTACCGGGGCGCGGGGACGATCACCGTCCCGCTGCGCAGAGGCCGTACCGCGATCGTCAGCAGGCCGGGAGTACGGCCCGACCGGGCCCGCGACGTGCCCGCGAACGAGCAGGTCCCGCCCTGGGGACTGCCCTGACGTTCGCGGTCCGCGATCGATCAACTACACTGTGTGACTCGTCGGGTGCGGGCCACACTCTCCGCGCTCGTCGTCGTGCGGCCGCTGACCGCTTATCGCGCTAAAGGGACCTTTCATCGCACGTCCCAGCCAGCTAGGCGCCACGCGGCGGCTCCTCATCGAACCGCCGGTCTCCGGCTCTCCACGGAGGGTAGCTTGCGCTCTTACCTTGTGCGTGATCCCCATCACAGTCAGCGGGAGGCACGGTGACGACACAAGAACACGACGCGTCCGTTTACGAACGAGTGCAGGCGAGCAGCGAGTTCCAAGAACTGAAGCGGCGCTTCCGCGCCTGGACGTTCCCGATGACCGCAGCGTTCCTCGCCTGGTATCTCCTGTACGTCGTGCTCTCCGGCTGGGCTCGCGACTTCATGGCCGTCAAGCTCCTCGGAAACATCAACGTAGGCATGATCCTCGGACTGCTGCAGTTCGTCTCGACGTTCCTGATCGCCTGGGCCTACGCCAGGCACGCGGACAGACATCTGGACCCCCTCGCGGACAAGCTCCGGCACGAGGTCGAGGAGCGCGACAAGTGAGCGGACAGCACACCCTTTCCACCATCCTGTTCCTGGCCTTCGTGGTCGCCAC
The DNA here is from genome assembly GCF_039525605.1 of Nonomuraea longicatena. Classification (NCBI taxonomy): domain Bacteria; kingdom Bacillati; phylum Actinomycetota; class Actinomycetes; order Streptosporangiales; family Streptosporangiaceae; genus Nonomuraea; species Nonomuraea longicatena. The sequence goes on from NZ_BAAAHQ010000001.1 coordinate 701,802, forward strand.
CCTCGGCATCACCTTCTGGGCCAGCAGGCAGACCAAGACCGCCGCCGACTACTACGCGGGCGGCCGCTCGTTCACGGGCGTCCAGAACGGCCTGGCCATCGGCGGCGACTACATGTCGGCCGCCTCGTTCCTCGGCATCGCGGGCATGATCGCGCTGTCCGGCTACGACGGCTTCCTCTACTCGATCGGCTTCCTCGTGGCCTGGCTGGTCGCGCTGCTGCTGGTCGCCGAACTCATGCGCAACTCCGGCAAGTTCACCATGGCCGACGTGCTCGCCTTCCGGATGAGCCCGCGCCCGGTGCGCACCGCCGCCGGAGTGTCCACCATCGTCGTCAGCATCTTCTACCTGCTGGCCCAGATGGTCGGCGCCGGCGCCCTGGTCGGCCTGCTGCTCGGCATCACCTCGACGGCGGGCAAGAACTGGACGATCGTCGCCGTCGGCGCCCTCATGATCGTCTACGTGGTGTTCGGCGGCATGAAGGGCACCACCTGGGTGCAGATCGTCAAGGCCGTCCTGCTCATGGGCGGCGCCGCGATCATCACCGTGCTGGTGCTGGCCAAGTACAACTTCAACCTGTCGGCGCTGCTCGGCGCCGCCACCGAGGCCAGCGGCAAGACGAACCTGCTCGAACCCGGTCTGAAGTACGGCACCGACGCCCAGGGCATCTGGGGCAAGATCGACCTGATCAGCCTCGGCCTCGCGCTCGTGCTCGGCACCGCCGGACTGCCGCACATCCTCATCCGCTTCTACACCGTGCCGACCGCCAAGGACGCCCGTAAGTCGGTGCTCTGGGGCATCGGCATCATCGGCACCTTCTACCTGCTGACGCTCGTCCTCGGCTTCGGCGCGGCGGCGCTGGTCAAGATCCCGGCGACCGACACCGCGGGCAACACGGCCGCTCCACAGCTCGCCGCCGCGATCGGCGAGAACTTCTTCGGCGAGGTCGGCGGCACCATCCTGCTCGCGCTCATCGGCGCGGTCGCCTTCGCCACGATCCTCGCCGTGGTCGCCGGGCTCACACTCGCCTCCTCCTCCAGCTTCGCCCACGACCTGTACGCGCACGTGTTCAAGAAGGGCACCGCCACCGAACGCCAGGAAGTCGTCGTCGCCCGGGTCTCCGCCTTCGTCATCGGCGCCGCCTCGATCGGTCTCGGCATCCTCGCCCAGGGGCAGAACGTCGCCTTCCTGGTGGCACTGGCCTTCGCGGTCGCCGCCTCCGGCAACCTGCCCGCCATCCTCTACAGCCTGTTCTGGAAGCGGTTCAACACCGCGGGAGCCGTCTCCGCCATCTACGGCGGCCTCATCTCCTGCCTGATCCTGGTGGTCTTCTCGCCGGTCATGTCCGGTGCGAAGACCTCGCTGATCAAGGGTGCCGACTTCCACCTGTGGGAGCTGTCGAACCCGGGCATCTTCTCGATCCCGATCGGCTTCCTGTGCGGCTACCTCGGCACCGTGCTCAGCAAGGAGTACAACGCCGCCAAGTACGCCGAGATGGAGGTGCGCTCGCTGACCGGGGTGGGCGCCGAGAAGGCCTCCAGTCACTGACCACCCTCCCGCGTCGGGGCCCGGCTCCTGCCAGCCGGGCCCCGACGTGTTCCCCTCCCTTTCGGCGGAGGCGTTCGTCAGTGGTGGGTGGAGCCCAGGTCGAGGTCGCGCGGGGTGAGCCACCAGATCGCCAGCGTCGCCGCCAGCATCAGTCCGGCCCCGGCGGCCCCGGTGATCGCCAACGAGTCGGCGAAGGCCGCCTTCGCCAGTACGGCCAGCCGCTCACCCTCCGCGCCGAGCTGCGCGGCCACGTCGAGCGTGCCGCCGAGCGATTCGCGGGCGGCCGCGCTCCCCTCCACGGCATGCGGCAGCCCCGCCCGGTAGACGGCGGCGGCCACGCTGCCCAGCACGGCCACGCCCAGCACCGAGCCCAGCTCGTAGGAGGTCTCCTCGATCGCCGCCGCGTTGCCCGCCTTCTCCACGGGTGAACCCGACATGACGACCGCGGAGGCGATGGCCAGCGCACCCTGCCCGAGGCCGACGAACACCAGCGCCAGTGCCACCCAGCCGTACTCCAGGGGTGCGACGAACAGCAGAAGGAAGCCGAGCCCCGCCACGGCCATCCCACCGGCGAGCACCGTACGGGCGCCGATCCGGGCCGCGAGCGCGGGCGCCAGCGGCGAGGCCACCAGCGCGAAGACCGCGGTGGGCAGCAACCTCAGGCCGGTCTCCAGCGGAGAGTAGCCCTGCACGAGCTGCATCCACTGGGCCATCAGCAGCATCGTCGCCGCCATGGCGATCGAGGTGGCCAGCGCCACCACCACCCCGGCCGTGAACGGGCCGCTGCGGAACAGCCCGATGTCGAGCAGCGGGTCGGGCCGCCGCAGGCAGCGGAGCACGAACCAGCCCAGCATCACGGCCGCGAGGGTCAGCGTGGCCAGGCCGACCGGGTCGGTCAGGCCGTTCTTGCCCAGGTTCTTGATCGAGTAGACCAGCGCGACCATGCCGACGATCGACAGCAGCATCCCGGCGCCGTCCCACCGGGCGCGTACGGCGGTGCGCGACTCGGGCAGCAGGAACAGCCCGGCGACGATGGCGACGGCCATGACCGGCACGTTGACGAGGAAGGCGGAGTGCCAGCTGAAGTTCTCCAGCAGCAGCCCGCCGAGGATCGGGCCTAGGGCGCCGCCCACGGCCGCCATGGCACCCCACACGCCGAGCGCGGTGGCCCGCTCGCGCGGGTCGGTGAACAGTGTGCGGATCATCGACAGAGTGGACGGCATGATCATGGCGCCGCCGACGCCGAGCAGCGCTCGCACGGCGATCACCGCGAGCGGGCCGTCGGCCAGCAGGATCAGCGTCGAGGCGAGCCCGAACACGGCGAAGCCGGACAGCAGCATCTTCTTGCGTCCCCACCGGTCGCCGAGGCCGCTCACGGTGACGAGCAGCCCGGACAGCACCAGCGGGTAGGCGTCGACCATCCACAGCAGTTGCATGGCATCCGGCCGCAGGTCGGCCGAGATCGCGGGGAGCGCGACGTTGAGGATGGTGATGTCCATCACGACCAGCAGCAGGCTGGCCGACAGTACGGCCAGCCCGGCCCATCGTCGCCGGGTGGCCGTGGGTTCGGTGGCGAGTGTCATGAGATCCCCCGGTAAAGCGTTTCGATCACGATGCGGGGCAGGTCCCTGCGGGCCACGTCACCGCGCAGGATGCTCTGCCGCGCGGCGACGAGCAGGCCGTACACGACGCTGCTCACCCAGCGGGCGGGCAGGTCGGCGCGGATGACCCCGGCGCGCTGGCCTGCGGCGAACAGTTCGATCTCGCGCTCCTCCAGTTCGTCGATGCGGCGCTCCAGGTGCGGGTCCACCACCATGACGTGCTCGGAGAGCGCGAAGCCGTGCTCTTCGGCGTAGACGAGGTGGCGGGAGAGCAGGTCCTCCAACGTGCGCCGGATCTGCTCGGCGTCGCCGCTCGCGGTGGCCGCCGCGACCCCGGCCGCTTCTATCGCCTGCTCCCAGCTGTCCAGCGACCGGTTGGCGAGCTCGGTGAGGAGTTCCTCGCGGGTGCTGAAGTGGCGGTGGAGCGTGGCACGGCTGACGCCCACGGCCTCGGCGAGCTCGGCCATGGAGGACGTCGGCACCCGGTTGAGCCGCTGGATCGCCGCCGCCACGATCTCCTCGCGGTTCATCGCCATCTTCCGCATCTCCGTATCATTTGCGACATAAGTGTCTCATATGGTACGAAGATGTCGCGCAATGTCAAGCGGCACCATGGTCTGCCCCCGGCGGAATGGCAGGCGCACGGAGTGGGCGCTATCGTTCGGCTGTGGTGATCGGTGACGCGCGCACGCGCATCCTGGACGCGGCTGAGGAACTGTTCGCCGGAGGCGGCTACGAGGCGACGCCCACCGCGGTGATCGCCAAGCTGGCCGAGGTGCCCAAGGGCCTGCTCTTCCACTACTTCCCGAAGAAGATCGACGTACTGGTCGCCCTCGTCGACGAGCGCACACTGGTCGAGGAGACCAGGGAGGTCGACGCCGTACCGGGAGATCCGGCGGGCACGCTGTCGCGCCTGGCGCGGCGGCTGCCGCTTCGGGCCTCACCCGCGATGCGCCGCATCCTGTTCCGCGAGGCCGACACCCACGGCTCGGTCAAGGACCGGCTCGGCAGGCTCAACGGCGAGCTGATCAGACGCTCCCGCTTCGCCCTCGAACTCGCGCTGCCCGGCGCGCGGGGCGAGAACGCGCGCCTGGAGGTCGCGGCCGCCACGTTCGCGGCCGTGCTGCTCTACCAGGAGAACCTCTGCCAGCTAACCGGGCACCAGATCGATCCCGACGCCGTCGCCGAGCTCATCGCCCACTCCCTCGTCTAGCAACTCTTCCAGCGCCGTGCGCAGGTGGGCCATGAGCGTCCACACCTCGCTCAGTCGCTCGGGGCAGGCCACGACGCCGAAGTCGATCATCCCGTCGTACGAGAAGCAGGTGATGTTGACGCCGCCCGTGGCATCGGTGAGCACCGACAGCGGGTAATACGACAGCACTCGCGCGCCGCACAGGTACAACGGGAACTGCGGTCCGGGCACGTTGCTGATGATCAGGTTGATCGGCGGCGCCACGACCGAGGCCAGCCGGAACGCCGCGGGCACCGCCAGCGCCGACACCGGCGCGGGCAGCAGCGCGCACAGCTCGTGCAGCCAGTTCGCCGGCGACTCGGCGAAGCGGCGCTTGGCCGCGCGCATCGACCGCCCCACCGCGTGCAACCGGGCGTACGGCTCGGCCACGTCGGTCGCCAGCGGCGCCACGATCGCCGCGATCCGGTTGCCCACGGTGGTCCCCGCACCGCTCTCGGGGTCAGGGCTCAACGCGACGGGCACCCCGGCGATCAGCGGTTCCGGCGGCAGCTCGCCGCGCGCCAGCAGCCAGGCGCGCAGCGCCGACGCGCACATGGTCATGACCACGTCGTTCACGCTCAGCCCGTGGGCCTTGGCGACCGCCTTGACGTCCTTCAGCGGCACCGAGCCGAACGACACCCGCCGCTCCGCGCTGATCGGCCCGTTCCACGGGGTACGGGGGACCGTCAGATCCGGCAGGTCGGAACGCGGCTCACGGTCGCCCGCCGCCAGCCGCGCGGCCCTCGCGATCCGCCGCGCGCCGGGGAGCGAGGCGGCCAGCGGGATCGAGTCGAGTTCGCCCGCCGCCCTGACCAGGGAGCCGAGCGCGCGGGCGGGATGCGTGAGCACGCTGCGCGCCGCCCCCGCCAGCATGTCGCCGAGCCCCGGCGCGGGGGAGTCCTCCGCCTGCGGCTCCGGCGTCAACCTGGGCTCGGGGGTCAGGTCGAGGAAGGCCGCGAGCAGTTCGGCGCCGGAGACCCCGTCGATCGCCGCGTGATGGACCTTGGTGTAGACGGCGATCCGCCCGCCCGTCAGTCCGGTGATCAGGTGCATCTCCCACAGCGGCCGGTCGCGGTCGAGCCGCCGGGCGTGCACCTCGCCGACCGCCTCGGCCAGTTCGTGCTCGCCGCCCGGTGCGGGCAGTTCCCGGGCGAACAGGTGGCGGTCGAGGTCGAAGTCCGGATCGGGCGCCCAGTACGGATGGTCGAGACCGAACGGCACCGTCCGCAGCCGCAGCCGCAACGCGGGCGACAGGTGCATCCGCGCCTCCAGCAGCCCGGCCAGCGCCTCCCGGTCGAGGACGGCGCCCAGCGGGTCGAGCACGGCCAGACCGGCCACGTGGGCGGCCGTCGTCGGGGACTCGGCGTTGAGGAACTGCGCGTCGAGCGCGCTCAGCTGATGCAACGGACTACTCCTTCTGGCTCGCTCGCCGTCCAGCTTCACACCGAGAGATTTCCAGGACGTTTCCGCGCGAGTCTCGCAGATGAATTCGGGTGCTTTGCGCACCTGCGCAGCTCAGCGGTCCGGTGACGGTTATCTACCCCGGAATCACGTGCACCGGATGCCGTACCACCGCGTCGAAGTGGTATCCGAACGGATGGTGCGGTGTTCGCAACGGCTGGGTCGCGCCCGTCTCATCGGTGGCCCTGGCCATGACCGTCTGCTCGCCGAGCCGCCTCGGCACCCAGGTGATGTGCCAGGGCAGCCAGGCCCCGGCCAGGCGGGAGCCCTTGTGCTCGGCCCGGTGCCAGGTCGCGCCGCCGTCGAAGCTCACCTCCACGCGGACGATGCGCCCGTTGCCCGACCACGAGCGGCCTCGGATCACCTGGCCTCTGCCGTACACCAGGGGAGCGTTCCAGGCGAGTTCGAGGGCGCTCTTCACGGGCTGTGTCGTGAGGCCCGGGTAAAACTCGGTGTTCCACGGGGTAAACAGTTGCCGGGTGGCCACCTCGATGTCGCCGAGCCACTTGATCGACGCGATCCCCACCCAGCCCGGCACCACCAGCCGGGCGGGGAATCCGTGGTCGGGCGGCAGCGTCTCGCCGTTCATCTCGTAGGCGACCAGGACGTCGGCCATGGCCTTGTCGACCGGCAGGGGGCGGCGCACGTGGCCGTGGTGCTCGAAGGGGGCGTCGAGGCCCTGCGGCAGCACATCCACGGCCGCGCGCCGGATTCCGGCCAGTTCGAGCAGGACGCGCAGGGGGACGCCGCGCCAGCGGGCGACGCCGATGCCGCCGAGGCCCCACTGGGTGCCGGGGGCGGTGCGCCCCTGCTGGCCGCCGTAGAAACGGCGGCCGTTGCCCGCGCACTCGATGGCCGTGTCGACCGTGCGCGAGGGCAGGCTCCTGAGCTGGTCGTAGCCGAACTCCGCCGGACATCGCAGGCCGTCGCCGTGCAGCCGCAGCCGCCAGGTGGCCGCGTCGACGAGGGGGGTCGCGGTGTGGTTGCGGACGAAGAAACGGTCGTTGGGTGTGTGGTAGCCCTGTCCGGCCATCGCCTCCCATCGTGTCTCCGCGCTGCCGTCGTGCGCGATGAACAGGTCCTCGGGGAGCGGCTTCACGATGGTCGCCAGTGCGTGCATGGTCACACCTCCAAAATACCTATTCCCTACCTAGAAGCTGGGTAATCTCCGTGCCATGATTGGCTCTTTCCACCAGGCGCAGGAGGCCGTCCCTGCCACCGTTGGCCGCCAGCCAGCGGCTCACCTCGCAGGCGGCTCTGCCGTACTTGCCGGGATCGGCCTTCAGCCACGCCTCCAGCGTGGCGGGCTGCGGACCGGTCGGCTCCACCAGACAGCCGCCCTCCGGCGTCAGATAGCGACGGTCGCCGGCGACGACCACGGCCAGACCCTCGTCGAACCACTGCGGCACCTCGGCCTCCAGCCGCGCGCGCAGCTCCACGTGCGACAGCTCGTGGGAGGCGATCACCACGTCGAGGCCGCGCGGCGACAACATCACCGTGCGGTTCAGCACGGCTATGCCTTTCTCCTTTCCGCCGCCGATACGGCTGTAACACTTCTCGCTCGAACAGGCCAGCACCCGGGTGGTGCCCCGGCGGCCGCCGTAGAAGTCGGCGACCCGCTTCTCGGCGGCCCTGACCAGCTCGACGATCCGGCGTTCGTCCAGGCCGGGGTCGGCGTGGACGCCGTCGGCGACCTCTCGCAGGCCGTAGCAGGACGGGCAGGTGGAGGCCGCGACCGACGGGTAGGCGAAGACGACGCCGCCGACGAGCGCGGCCAGCGCCGCCAGGACGACGGCGACGACGATTCGGGATCTGCGCATCACGCCATCCTGGCCACGCGCCCGCCCGTCGCACATCAGCCCAGGGTCTGACCCGACTTCAGGAACGCGGCCACGCGTCGCCTGCCGCCGTACTCCGCCCAGTCGAGCGGCGTCGCGTCATGGTCCTCGTCGGTGACCGACGGGTCGGCGCCCAGCTCCAGCAACGTGGCGACGGTCTCCACATCGTCGTTCCATGCGGCCAGGTGCAGCGCCGTGCTCCGTTCGCGGTGGCCGATGTCGAAGCCGAGCCCGTGCAGCAGCCGCACCGCCTCCGTCTGCCGGTGCTCGGCCGCCCTCCGCAGCAGTCCCGGATGCTCCGCCCTGGCGCGCGCGAGGATCTCCGGCCCGGCAGCCGTCGCGGCCGAGGCGTCCGCGCGCATGCACGCGGACACGAACGCCTCCAGCTCGTCCAGTGCCGCCTGCGCCCCCGCCGCCGCCAGCAGCCCGGCCACCTCGCGGTGACCGTTCAACAAAGCCAGCTCGTACGGCGTGCGCCCGCCGAAGACCGGATGCGAACCCGGGCGGTCGACCGGTGCGCCGTACGTGAGGAGCAGTTTGACCCTGCGCGGCCCGCCGCGCAGCGCGGCCGTCGCCATCTCCTCCGCCAGCAGGTCGGCGGGCGCGGGATGCTCAGGCCCCAGCCTGGCCCGCCACGGACCGCCGTCGCCCTGCCCGAGCCCGTGCTCAAGCAGCGGCTCCAGATGGGCGGTGTCGTCCGACCAGGGTCCGCCGAGACCCCGGTTGTACAGCGTCTGCGGGTCGTTGGGGTCGGCGCCGGCGCGCAGCAGCAGCCGGGCCAGCCGCGCGGCCTGCGGATGCGGCGGCTGCTCGCCCTCTCCGCCCCCGAACACGCCGGTCAGCACCGTGAACGGGGACCGCAGCCCGTCCCACAGGAACCCGGCGTCCGGGTCGGCGCCCCGCTCCAGCAGCACGCGGGCGGTCTCGACGTAGTCGCCGTGGACGGGCAGGCGCGCGTAGGCCGCGTACAGCAGCGGCTCCCACCCGAACGGCCCACCCTGCCGCCGCGCGGCCTCCGGCGCTCCGGCCAGCGCCTCGCGCAGGGCCTCCGCCGAACCGGTGGCGGCCATCGTCCAGATGTCGGCGGCGGCCAGTTCGGGGCGCGCGGCCAGCATGTCGGCGGCCCGCTTCCAATGGTCGGCGTGATCGTCGTCGCCGTAGGCCAGGCAGGCCAGGCGCAGGAACTCGTCCACGAGGTCGGCGGTCTCGCCGACCAGATGGGGCGAGCGGGAGTAGCGCTCGATCATCTCCAGGTGGCGGACCAGCCTGGGCCAGCTCGCGAACCCGTGGCGGCGGGCGACGACGAGCTGGGTGTCGGCGAGCTTGGGCGCGGCGGGCGGGCGCGGGTGGAACTCCTCGATCACCGACAACGCCTCCGGGCTGCCCTCTCTGGCCTGCCGTAGGAGTGTTTTGGCCTGGTTGCGAAGGTGTTCGGCGTTCGGGTGGTCACTCAGGGGTTGGACAGTCACGGCGGACTCCCTTCCGTGTACGCCTGGAGTCCGCATGCTCAGGCCGGAAAAGAGGTCGGGCCGTGAGGCTTCAGGTGTTCAGGCGGGCTCTGCCCTCTCCGCGGACCGGCGGCACCCTGACGTGCACCGTCAGCATACCCAGGGGGAGAGTGTGGCATACATCCACTTTCATCCTGTTTTGTGGTCTTGTCGGGTGATCGAGACCTGGATACGCTTTGCCCGTTTGATCACCATGCTGGCCGGGAGTCCACTTCCCCGCCCCCTCGGGATGTCGCCGTCGTTTTCGCGCGCCCTTTATCCGACATTCCTGTATCGCCGATTCGGCGACAGAATTGCCTGACCTTCGTAAAGTCCACGGTCACACAGAGCGATCTTCTGGTGGCGGTTTCGGATCTTGTGTCCGAAATAAAGGGAAGTTAATCTTCGGGAGTCCTGTAGCGCTCCGAGCCCGTTGGTGGAGCGGCATCAGGCGTCCTTGTGCTGCCCTTTTGTGGTTTGGAGAGTGATGGCGTATGCGCCGATTCTCGCGGCGGACTGGTTTACGGCGTTCAGCGGTCCACGTGGGAATAGTGGCGTTTATGCTTCCCGGCCTGCTGGTCCTGCCGTCGTTACCCGCCTTTTCATCGGTCGATGTCGTGAACGCGGAAGCGACGGCGCAGGGGACACCTGACACCCCGAAACAGATGAACGGCTCCGCCCGGAACGTGCCCTCGCTGGTGCCGTCGTCGGCGACCTCCGCGGGTGAAGGGAACGGCAAGCGGAAGAGGTCCGTCGTCCCCAAGGGGGCATTGCCGCCTGAGACGCGGGGGAAGGTGGGCCTGTTCACTCCCCCGAAGGCCGTCACTGCGGCATTGCCGGTGGTGACCTCGACGTCGCCGCCGAGCGGCGGAATGGTGACGTCGTTGGATCCGGTGCTGTCGGCGTCGGCGACGACGACGAGCGGGTCGGCGGACTTCGACTTCGAGGTCTGCGACAACGTGTCGTCCGATCCGTCGGTCAAGTGTGTGAGCAGCGGGTGGATATCGACCGGTGGGCTGTCGGCGCAGTGGACACCGCCCGCCGGGACGCTGAAGTGGGCGCGGCAGTACTGGTGGTCGGTGGACGTGAAGGACAGCGCGGCCGTGGGCGGGATCACCCGGTCCGGGACGCACACGTTCACCGTGGGTGGCCGGTCACAGGTGGCGATGTCGCAGATATCGACGACGGGTGTCGACGGGACCGACTTCCATCCGCTGACGGGCAACTACACGACGTCCGTCACCGATGTGGAGGTGCCGGTCGCGGGGCCGCCGCTGGGGATCCGGCGCTCCTACAACAGCTCGGATCCCCGACGGGACAGCTCGTTCGGTGCGGGCTGGTCCTCGAACCTGGACATGCGGGCGACCAAGGAGTTCACCAACCGGGCAGACGCGCCAACGTCCCTGACCGTCACCTATCCCGACGGGCGGTTGGTGCGGTTCCCCCGCAAACCGGACGGGAAGTACGTGCCGCCGCCGGGTATGTTCGCCACTCTCGCTGACGAGACCGGCGGTGGGTGGAAGCTCATGGACAAGGGTTCCACGACCTACCTGTTCGACACCCAGGGGCGGCTGACGAAGATCAGCGACCAGCGTGGCGTCCCCCAGGAGTTCGTGTACGGCGCCGACGGCAAGCTGTCGATGCTGCGCGCGGCGGGCGGCCGGACGCTGCGGTTCACCTGGAGCGGCGCCCACATCGGGACCGTGTCCACGGACCCGGTCGGCGGCAGCCCGCTCACCTGGACCTACACCTACACGGGCGACCACCTGTCGAAGGTGTGCGACCCGCAGCAGCGCTGCACCTCCTACGAATACACGGGCGGTTCGCTGTATCGGACGATGGTGGCCGACAGCGATCCCTTCGGGTACTGGCGGCTGGGCGAGGCCACGGGCACCCAGGCGAAGGACCAGGCACGTATCGCCACCAGCGGCACGTACACCGGCGCCGTCCTGGGACGTCCGGGCGCACTGACCGGCACGCCGGACACGGCGGTGGAACTGGGAGCGGGCGCGAAGGTGACGATGCCCGAGGGCATCCTGACCGCGGTGGGAGTGCAGGCGTCGCTGGAGGTGTGGTTCAAGACCACCGGCAGCGGTCCGGTGCTGTCGACCGATGGAATCCGGGGCGATCATCCACTGATCGCGGTGGATCCGGACGGCAGGCTGTCGGCGGCCTACGATCCGTTGCGCGGGCCGAGAGCGGTGAGCCCGGGACCGGTCAACGACGGCGCCTGGCACCATGCCGTGCTCACCGTGGACGGCCAATGGCAAACCCTGTACTTGGACGGGGCCGCTGTCTACGTCAGCAGCGCGTCCGAGCAGATCCAGGCCCGCCCAAAGCTGGTGCTCGGCGGAGCAGCTGGGTCGTACGACGAACTGGCGGTCTACGACTACGCGCTGCCGCACACCGATGTCGCCCGTCACCACGCGGCCGGTGCCGGCGTGGGGCACAAGCTGGCCAAACTCACACTGCCGTCGGGCCGGGTGCAGGCCAGTAACACCTACGACGCGGCCACCGACCGGCTGCTGACCCACACCGACCGACACGGCGGCACCTGGCGCCTGGATCCGCTCGTGTACACACCCGTCACCGGGCGGTCGAGTGCCAAGGTGACCGATCCGCAGAACGAGACCCTCGGCTACACGTTCGATGCCTGGCGCGCCGGTCGGCTGGTGTCCCGCACCGACCAACTCGGCAAGACCGTCGCCTACGAGTACGACACGGGTGGCTTCCCTCGGACGATCACCGACGCCAACGGCAATGTCACCGAGTACTTGAACGACAGCCGCGGAAACAGGATGGAAAGCGTCACCTGTCGGGCGGCGGGCAACTGCCAGACCACATACGTCGAGCACTACCTCAACAGGCAGGACCCGTTCGACGTCCGTAACGACCGTGTCATCCGGGTCGGCGACGCCCGCTCGGCCAGCGAGTTCGACACCACCTACTCCACCACCGCCGATTACAGCCGGTTCGGCGAGTTGATCGCACAAACCACACCTGCCACTCCCGGCTTCCCCAACGGTCGTTCCGTCCATACGTCCTACACCGACGGCACCGAGCCCGCCGTCGGCGGCGGTACGACCCCGGCCGGGCTCGCGGAGACGAAGACGGACGCGCGCGGGAGTGTGTGGACCTACCGCTACACCTCGGCTGGTGATCTGGCTGAGCAGGCGGATCCGGCGGGGCTGGTCACGAAGCTGGAGTATGACGCGCTCGGCCGGTTGACAGGTTCGACGCTGGTGTCGGCCGCGCACCCAGGCGGGGTGAAGACCGTCTTCACCTACGACCTGCTGGGGCGGTTGGTGACGCAGACCGAGCCGGGGGTGAAGAACGAGGTCTCCGGCCTCACCCACACGAAGAAGACGACGTTCGCCTACGACCCGGACGGTAACAAGCTGTCGGAGACGGTGACGGACCTGACCGGTGGTGAGGCGGCGCGCGAGACCGTGTTCACCTACGACACCCGCGGCCGGTTGGAGACGACGACCGGTCCTGAGGGCGGGGTTGTGCGGCAGGCGTGGAACACGCTCGGGCAGCTCTCCCAGCTGACGGACGCGCGCGGGACCGTGACCGAGAACGGCTACACCAAGCGCGGTGAACTGCTCAACCGCACCCTGAAGGGCTGGACCGGCAGTCCCACCGCTCCACAGCCCGCCAGGGACGTGGTCCTCGAATCGTACGGTTACGACCCGGCGGGGCGGTTGGCCACGCAGGTCGATGCGATGGGCCGGCAGACGTCGTTCACCTACTACGGCGACAACCGGCTGCACCGCAAGACCGCGACCGCCGCCAAGCTGAACGGCGCCACCACGCCGCGTGATGTGGTGTTGGAGGAGCACACCTACGACGCGGCCGGTAACCGGACCAAGCTGGTCGCCGGTGGCGGCAGCGCCACGACCGAGTACGTGTACGACGCGGCCGGGCTGGCGACGTCGCAGGTGTTCGATCCGGCCGGCCTGAAGCGGAAGACGGCCTTCGCCCACGACGCCAACGGCAACGTCCTCAAGCAGACGCACACCGGTACCGGGGCCAGGATGGAGGCGCGGGAGTTCACCTACAACAAGGCGAACCAGGTGCTGAAGGAGACCGTCGAGAACGGCGCCGACGACCTGGTCTCCACCCTCGCCTACGACGACCGGGGCCTGGTCGTGGCCAGCACCGACCCGCGCGGCAACGCGGCAGGCGCCACCCCGGCGGACTTCACCACCTCGATGCGCTACGACGCCCTGGGACGGCTGGTCGAGGCGACGGGCCCGATGGTGAAGGTGGACAAGGCAGGCGCTTCCGCCGACGCCCGCCCGGTGGCGCGCCTCGGCTACGACACGATGGGCGCGACCACGCACAAGACCGATGCCGAGGGCCGTACTCTCACTTCGGTCTTCGACCGGGCCGGACGCCTCACCAGCCTGAAAGCCCCCGCGTACACGCCGCCCGGCGGCACCCCGGTCACGCCGACCACCGTGCACGCCTACGACGCGGCCGGGCAACTGGTGCGTACCACCGACCCGCGCGGGAACATCACCGGCTTCGACTACGACCAACTCGGCCGCCAAGTACGGGTTTCTGACCCGGCGCCGCAGGGCCAGCCGTCCGGGCAAACCGTCGTGGAGTACGACCTGGCCGGAGAGAAACTCGCCACCGTCGACCCGACCGGCGCCCGGACGGAGGCGACCTACGACGACCTCGGCCGGATGATCACCGCCACCCAGATCGAACGCAAACCCAGCACGGCCGCGCACACCACGACGATGGAGTACAACGACGCCGGCGCGCTCACCAAGCAGACCGCACCCGGCAACCGCACCACGATCATGGCCGTGAACGCCGCCGGCGAGATCGACACGCAGACCGACCCCGCCAGCAACAAGACTCTGCACGCCTACGACCTGGCCGGACGCCTCACCAAGACGACCGACCCCGAGGGCAACGCCACCACCGTCGAGTACGACCTGGCCGGACGACAGACCAAAGCCCAAGACCTGAACACGGCAGGCGCGGTGGTCCGTACCGCGACGACCGGCTACGACGCGGTCGGCAACCCGACCAGCGCGACCTCACCCGAGGGGCACGTCACCCGGCAGACCTACGACGCGCTCAACCGGCTCACCACCAGGGTGGAGCCGGTGTCGGCGACCGAGTCCATCACGACCGGGTTCGGCTACGACGCCACCGGCGCCCGCACCCGCCTCACCGACGGGCGCGGCAACGCCACCTGGACCACCTACAACACCCTCGGCCTGCTGGAATCGGTCACCGAACCCGCCACCACAGCCCACCCGAACCCGGCCGACCGCACCTGGACCAGCGTCTACGACCCCGGCGGCAACCCCGTCACCTCCCTGCTGCCCGGCGGAGTGCGGATCGACCGCGTCTTCGACCACCTCGGCCGCCTCACCAAGGAAACCGGCGCAGGCGGCGGCGCCGCCACCGCCGAACGCACCATCGGCTACGACCTGGCCGGACGCGCCACCGCCCTCGGCGACCTGACCGTCGACTACAACGACCGCGGCCTGCCCCTGACGGTCAAACGCGGCACCGCCCAGCAGACCGGCTACACCTACGACGCCCTCGGCAACCCCACCCAGCGCGTCGACGCCGCCGGAACGGCCGCCTTCACCTGGGACACCGCCGGCCGCCTCGCCACCGCGACCGACCCCGTCACCGACCGGACGTTGACCTACGGCTACGACAAGGCCAGCCGCTTGACCAGCCTGACCGGCAAAACCTCTGCGGGGGCGGCGGCGGACGCGCAGACGTTCACCTACGACGCCGTCGACCGCCTCGACTCCCACACCCTCAAAAACGCGACGGGCACCCAACTCGCGAAGATCACCTACGGGTGGGACAAAGACGACAACCTCACCACCAAAACCACCGCAGGCCTGGCCGGAGCCGGCACCAACACCTACACCTACGACCACGCCGGCCGCCTCACCTCCTGGACCGCCCCCACAGGCACCCGCACCGACTACGGCTGGGACGCCTCCGGCAACCGCGTCAAAGCCGGGTCGAAGACCTTCACCTACGACCAACGCAACCGCCTCACCACCGGCGACGGCACCGACTACACCTACACCCCGCGCGGCACCCTGGCCACCGAAACCAAGAACGGCCAAACCACCAACCTCACGTTCGACGCCTTCGACCGCCTGATCGCCGACGGCGACAGCCTGTACAGCTACGACGCCCTCAACCGCGTCACCACCCGAACCAGAGGCACCGCCAAACAGACCTTCGCCTACTCCGGCCTCGGCAACGACCTCGCCGCCATCACCGACACCACCACCGGCGCGACCCTGAACAAGTACGGACGCGACGTCGCCGGCGGCATCCTCAGCCTCCAGGAAGGCAACACCCCCGCCACCACAGCGCTCAGCGACCTGCACGGCGACCTCGTCGCCACCTTCACCACCACCGGCATCCAGACCTCCACCGCCTACGACCCCTTCGGCACCCCCACAGCCCAGACCGGTGCCAAGTCCAGCCTGGGCTACCAGGGCGAGTACACCGACCCGGACACCGGCAAAGTCAACATGCACGCCCGCTGGTACCAGCCCGGGACGGGAGCGTTCACCAGCCGCGACACCGCCACCCTCAACCCCAGCCCCTCGGTCCAAGCCAACCGCTACACCTACGCCAACGCCTCCCCCTTGACCGGTATCGACCCCACCGGCCACGCCACCGCCTCCACCGGCCTCACCGGCGGAAACCTCTACACAGGCAGCGGCTACGGCTATTCCTTCAGCGGCGCGGGCATCGTGCTCACCGGAGTACCGGAGAGCCTGACCGGCCTCATCGGCGGCGGACTCGGAGGCGGCGAAGGCGCAATCGGCTGCGCCGGTCCAGCGACAAATCTGTGCGGTGCTGCTGATTTTAGCGCACTCGCTGAAGCTGACCCTGAGTGGTACTTCGAGAACTTTGTTAAGTACCGATTGCCGTCCTTCGACGACGCCGAAGCTAGGCGGATCGGTGTGATGCCAAACGGGATGCCTGCGCCACCGGGATTCTACAAGCTTTCTGCCAGGCAGCGTGCGGAATTCTCCGATTTCGCTTCGATGATGAACTTTCTCAACCCTTCGATTAGTCTGGAGCAGTTGATAGGTGGGGTTGCGCCCAGCGGGGGAGCGATTGGTGATTCTTCATCGAAGGGATCTTATTATGAGCGCTACAAGAACCTGCTGCCGTACTGGAGGGATATTCAGAAGGCCGCCAAGAAGCATAAGGTGAGTAAATATGCACTTACCGCTGTATTGATTTGGGAGACTGCGAACGCAGGAGAGGGTGTCGGTAGGGGTGGCGCCTTTCTTGCATTCATGTGGGAGTCGACCAAGGGGCGTCATCGCGCCTGGGGAGCGTCAATCGGTATAGCGCAGATGGAGATCTACAAGGGTACCCTTATGCTCATCAAGCACGAAGGGCGTAAGTGGGCTAGAACGGAAATGCGTTACATAATCAAGGAGATGTTAAAGCCCGCCAGGGCCATCGATCTCGCTGCGGCTTGGCTGGCTCATCTCAAGCAGAATATCAGGATAAACGGACGCCCCATCGACGATTTCGAGGCTGCATACGCATACTGTGGATGTTCAGGAGTGGTTACATGGGATGGTAGGAAGTTCTATTATCCGGTTCCTCGCTATGAGAAGTTTGCGGCTTGGTTGTCCTATCATAAGAGCAATGATCCTGGTAAAAGGAATCCGCTGCAGGGTGGAAATGCGGCCGAAGCGGATCGTCGCGCGAGGGAGTTGGATGCGATGACTAATATTGGCGGGAATGACGGCGTGGTCTGGGAGTTCTGGTCCTGTGTCGAGGAGCGTGACAAGAGGGCATGTGGCTGAAAACATTGTTAGTGGGAGGTGCGGTGGCGCTTTCCCTTCTTGGGTTGGCTGTCCTTGTATGGCGCGGAGATTTGCTGGTATCGCCTGACGAGAAAGTAGATTCGGCTGCACTTCAAACGGTGCGACAGATTGGCGCAGTGCAAGCAGAGGACAGTATTGAATCTGATTATGACGTTAGGTGGGCAGAAGGGTTCGAAATCATAAACACCTTCGTTGTCGACGTTGGTGAGGCGAAAACGGGAGCGGCAATCGGTAAAGCTGCTTCCCGCTTGCGTGGACATGGTTGGGTGCTCTATTCGCAGGATCCGACGGCAGTGATGATGAAGTCTGCCAAATGGAGTGCGGTCTTGGACATCATCCCGTTCGACCCTGAGGCACTTCGGTATCATCCGAAGATTAGAGCTACGCTACAGGCGAGGATGAAATCTATGGGGTCGCCGGTCATCATCAGTGTGAGCGTTGATCGGAGTTAACGCCGTTGCGGATAGCCTTGTGTGCGACAGTCATATCTTTGGGTTGTTCTGGATTGAGCGCCATCCTGATTCCGGCTCCTGTCTGTGAGTTATGTTGAGACATCTCGGCTTGAATGGAGGATGTGGGGTCTGATCTACTGCTGAAGAATTTGACCCGTAAGGATCGGAGTGTGAGTGATTGGCGGATCATTAGAACGCTGATGATAGACTCTGCTTACACGATTTGGGCGGTGGCGGACTCGTACTGGAGGTGCGTCGCAGTCAAGCCGCAATGCGACCCTCGAGCGCCAGATCCGGTGATCAAATAGAACCCAAAGGTGATGTTTCATGAGAATGAAGATACTCGGATGCATCGCAGTTGCTTTTCTTGTGGTGGCAGTGATTGGCCATGGGATCTTCGGTCTTGGCTGGCTGGAGTCGCAGGCGTTAAAAGTCGACGCGGCTGCACTTCAGTCGATTCGGGCATCTGGAAATGTGGTGGCAGAAGCCGAAGCCAGCTTTGCGGAGTCTGACTCAATGATTGTCACACACTATCTTGTCTTCGATTCGGCGGTCGATCGCCACGATCTTGAGGTGTCGCAGGTGGCGGCAGCGCTAGAGGTCAATGGGTGGAAAGTGGTGGCTAGACTGCCGTCTCTAAGTGTGCAGTTAGAGGCCGAAAGATGGGGCATGAAGCTTCTTACTCTTGAGCGACTAGATCCGGCGGATCCGGTACTGGATGAGAAAGTAAGGAGCAGGATCTCGGAAGCGATTGTGGGGATCCGGAACGACTAATTATTGCCCGTTTATGATGAACCGACGTCTGAAGTCTGCTGTCTGGGTGGGTTCTATCGGGAGGTAGATGCGCTCGGTTCGGTGACTCCGATTGTCTACTTCTGGTATGAAGGAGTCGAGCTGAGGTGATCTCGATGGGTATTGACGAGTTCTGGAATCTTATCGAAGACACCGATGAGTGGGAGCTAAATCTAGAGGAGGGGGTCAGCTGGCTGGGATAGCGTTTTGGGTAGATATCTACGCAAGGAATGGTTGCTTTAAAGTTCTGATGCGCACTTGTCGTGAAAAGGTAAATACCCATCAAACGCTAGGGGCTTTAGCTCGATTTCGGTACGGCATCCAGTATGAAGTATCAGATTCAGGCGTGGGGATTGGGAGACCCGGATGAGCCCACTGTGTCGGAGGCGCTCCGCAAGGCTCGGAAGATAACGCCTTCGGAGTCTATGGTGATCGTTGAGCTACATTCCTAGCTCTCCGGTCTGTGACACGGAGACACTTGTTGTGCCGTGGGACCTGATTGCCGAAGATCGTGCTACGGCGCAAGATCGGTGGCCGGGAGTAGAGACCGGCGCCGTCGAGACGACGGTGACGGTGAACTCCATCCTGCATGTCCTGTACACCTCGTCAGCCGAGGTTGTGTCGGTGATCCGTACCAGGGCGAGAGGGAAGCTGACAGCGACACAAGGTGTCCCGCGCCTGGTTGGGCCGGACACAGCCAGACTGAGTTCCTAACCGACGTCAACCCGATCAAGGGCTGATGGATCTGGGCATGCGCAACTGCCGTCGGGACTCAGTGGTCCCGGCGTTGGTGCTGGTCGCGGTGAGCGGCGGGTTCCCGGTCA
The DNA here is from genome assembly GCF_039525605.1 of Nonomuraea longicatena. Classification (NCBI taxonomy): domain Bacteria; kingdom Bacillati; phylum Actinomycetota; class Actinomycetes; order Streptosporangiales; family Streptosporangiaceae; genus Nonomuraea; species Nonomuraea longicatena. Next base: position 720,893 of record NZ_BAAAHQ010000001.1, read on the forward strand.
GGCCACCTTGCGCCAGGTAGCCTTGACGGTGGACGGGCCGACTTCCGGAGCGTCGTCGGGCGACTCCTGACCGCGTCGGCTCGTCCCCTGCTTCAATCGCTTGCTGGCTCGTCTGGGCCGGTTCTTGGCGCGGTCGGTGTCGGTGACGGCGTACTGCTCGGCGCAGATGGCCCGGCCCTGCTCGACGGTGATCGGCGTGCTGTCCAGGTCCCGGAGCTGGTAGGGGGTGCGCGAGCGCCAGCAGGCGGCCAGCCGGGTGACCAGCGTGGCGGCCAGGGTGCAGACGGCGGAGTTGTGGTGTTTGCCCTCGGTCACCACCAGCCGCTGGTATCGGGCGGCCAGGGTGGGGTCGAGTTCGCGGGCGCGATCGGCCGCGCCGAACAAGGCCTCGCGCAGGGCTGGATCACCGGCCTTGGTGGGCGGTCCGTGCCGGGAACTGGTGCCCGATTCGTCCAGACTGGGGGTCAGGCCGGTGAGAGCGCGCACCCCGGCCAGGTTGTCGAAGCGGTCGGGGTTGCCCAGCGCGCCGAGCACGACGGCGGCGGAAATAGTGGCCATGCCGGGACCCTACGCGATGATCTGCTCGGGGTCGGCTTCCTCGTAGAGGACCCCGATCCGCGAGTCCAGGGCCTTGATCTCCTCGCCGAGTTGCAGGGCCAGCCGAGCCTCCCCGGCCAGATCCTCGGCCACTTCGGCGAAGTCCAGGCCACCGGCCGCCCACAGGGCCTGAGTGACCTCGGCTGCCTGCAGGATCGCCTCGGCCCGATCCTGTCGCCACTGGCCGCGGCCGGCCCGGATCAACAGGGCGGTCAGCCGCTTGTGGCCCAGCCGCTTCAGAGCGCGGGGGTCGGCGCCGGTGCGCTCCAGCACGGTCAGGGCAGCCTTGGAGAAGTCGCCATCACCCAGCGCGGCGGCCCACTGCGGGCCGTAGATCTCCAGCAGCGCGTCGATGCGCCGACCGGTGGCGGTGCGGCGTTTGACCGGCGAGCGGCGCCGGCGGGTGGCCCGCCGCAACGGGTCGGCCGGGCCGAGTTCACCCTCACCGGACAGGCGCAGCCCTTCGGGGTGCGGCAGCGGGATGCGGGCCAGGATCCGGGCGTCCAGCCGGTCGTTCTTGGTGTGCTTGTGGTAGTACTTGCGCAGGTCGGAAGACTGCTCCGGGGTGACCATGGCGATCTGGGCGCCTTTGGCGGCGAACCAGGCGGCCAGCGGAATCCAGGCGTTGCGGGTGGGTTCCATCACCACCAGCGCCTCGTCGGCGTCGGCGGGCAGCTGGGCCCACAGCCGTTCCAGATCATCGATGGTGGTGCGGAACTCGCGGCCGGGGAAGACGAACTCCCCGGCCTCGTTCGCGCAGGCGGCCCGGTGCGCGGCCCGGCAGGCCACGTCGATGCCCAGCCGTACTTTCACAGGACATTCCCCTCGGTGGTGCTGATGGTGCGGTTCGGGGAGCCTTCCACGCACGCGCTCGCGGTAGGGGCGGGGCATGTCCGCAGAGTGATCGAGTGCCAGGCCTGACATTCGGTAGCAGCGGTCCATCACGCGACCTCGACCGCGAGAGCCGAGGGGATGGCCGCGAGTTCCCCAACAGGGATGCACATGCGCCGGGCAGATCCGTCCAGCCGGACGATCAGAAATCAGGAGTCTCTGACCCGAAGGTCAGAGCTGCCAGTCGGTGAACAAGCCGTGCTGGAAGGACCCGCCCGACACTCTACGAAACCGCCAAGCATGCCTTGGTCAGCTCCATGAGCAAGGCTAAATGTCGGTGGCACCTCCTAAGCTGGGCCCATGGCACGGGCAAACGAGCAGGCTGCGGCCGCCCTTCAGGAGTACTCAGAGCTGTTCGCGCTGACCGGGGGCGACGCCTTCCGCGTGCGCAGCTATCAGAAGGCGGCCAAGGCGATCGCGGGGTTCGCCGAGGACATCTCGCAGGTCGACGTCCGCAAGGTGCCGGGGGTGGGCGAGGCGATCGCGTTGAAGATGGAGGAGTTCCTGCAGCGCGGTAGTTTCCGGCAGCTCGACGCGCTGCGCGAGCGGGTGCCCGACGGGGTGCGCAGGTTGACGAAGGTGCCCACGCTCGGCCCCAAGACGGCGATCATGCTGTTCGAGGACTTCGGTATCGACTCGCCGTCGGCGTTGTCGGAGGCCATCGCCGCCGGGCGGCTCGACGGGGTCAAGGGGCTCGGCGCCAAGACGCTCGCCAATCTGGCCAAGGGCGTCGAGCAGTTGGAGCAGGCGAGCCGCCGCGTGCACATCGGGGTGGCGATGTCGCTGGCCGAGCAGGTCATCGCGTCCCTTGCGGGCCAGGCGGAGCGCATCGCCTACGCGGGCTCGCTGCGCCGGATGAAGGACACGATCGGCGACATCGACGTCCTCGCGGTCGCTCCCGTGGAGATCATGGAGACGTTCAAGGCGCAGCCGTACGTCGAAGAGATCGTCGCGGCGGGCGACAAGAAGACCTCGGTCCGCACCAAGACGGGTGTTCAGGTCGATCTGCGGGTGGTCCCGGCCGAGTCGTGGGGTGCTGCGATGCAGTACTTCACCGGATCCAAGGAACACAACGTCGCGATCCGCGAGATAGCGGTGAAGAAGGGCTGGAAGCTGTCGGAATACGGCCTGTTCGAGGGTGAGCGGGTGATCGCGGCCGCGTCGGAGGAGGAGATCTACGCCGCGCTCGGCATGCAGTACGTTCCGCCGCCGCTGCGTGAGGGCGACGGCGAGGTGCAACTCGCGCTCAGGAACGCGCTGCCGAGGCTGGTCGAGCTGGGCGATCTGCGCGGCGACCTGCACACGCACACCGACCTGACCGACGGCATCGCCTCGCTGGAGGAGATGGTGGCGGCGGCGCACGCGCTCGGCTACGCCTACTACGCGATCACCGATCACGCGCCCGACCTGACGATGCAGCGCATGACGCTGGACAAGGCACTGGAGCAGCGCGGACGCATCCGCGAGCTGCAGGAGAAATATCCGGACATGCGGCTGCTGCACGGCACCGAACTCAACATCGGCCCCGACGGCTCGGTCGACTGGCCCGCTGAGATCCTGCGTGAGTTCGACGTGTGCGTGGCGTCGGTCCACTCGCACTTCTCCCAGACGCGTGAGGAGATGACGGCGCGGTTCGTCGCGGCGTGCGAGAACCCGTATGTCGACATCATCGGACATCCGACCACCCGCAAGATCGGCAAACGGGCGCCGGTGGACGCCGACTGGGACACCGTCTTCAAGGCGGCGGCGCGCACAGGCACGGCGATGGAGATCGACTCCTTCCCCGACCGCTCCGACCTGCCGTCCGAACTGGTGCGGATGGCGCGCCACCACGGGGTGCGGTTCGCGATCGACAGCGACTCGCACGCGGTGCCGCACCTTCGCAACCAGCGCTTCGGCGTCGGCATCGCCCAGCGCGCCGGGCTGACGCCCGACGACGTGATCACGACGTGGCCGCTGGAGGACCTCCTGTCCTTCATCCGCCCTGAGTGAGTCGAGGGCTTCCCGCCGTGGTGGGGCGGCCGTTCCGCCCGCCACCCTCCATTACGGCAAAGCCACCCCACCCACCACCCGCCCCACCAGGCTGACGACCCTCCAGGGTGACGCTCCCCGCCTTCACCCCACCCCACCGCAACGGCGCCCCTCCCGATCCGACGTCGAGGGAATCGGTGTCAGAACCGTGCCCTTCCCCTGGTGAAGGGTCGGTCACGATCTTTTGTCAGTCGATGGCGTTATCGTGCTCGTCCATGTCTGAGAACACGCTCACGATTCCCGAGTTCTGGCGGCGGGCTCTGTATCCCCGGCGCGGAGGCGTCCCCGTGCCGTCCGCCCCGATCGATCCGGGCGCTCCCGAAGTCGCGCGGGCGACTCTGGCCGGTCTGCGGGACGACATCGATCGGCTGCTCGACTCCGAGGAGAACGAGCCCGGATTACTCCGAGCCGCCCGTGCGCAGCTCGCGGGCTCGGAGAACCCCAAAGGCGCTGCCGTTCTCGCGGTCATCGCCGTCGACGGGAACGCCGACGCTCGGGTGTTCGCGGACGCGTGGGTCGCCGAGCACGGGCTGGCCTTCGCCGCTGCGGCGGCCGCAGAGACCGCCCGCGCGCGGATCAATTCCAGACGTCGCTCACGGCGGCATCTTGAGTCGATCAGGAGCGAACGCCTCAACGGGATCTGGAACCCCGATGATCCGTGCTTCGACGAGGTCGCACCACGAATCCGTGCGCTCGTCGCGGCAGCCGATGACGCCGAGTACCGGAGGGTGGTCGCGTCCGTGTCGGAATGCCGCGAAGATCTGACGGGCCGGATGGCGACGGCGTTCCTCGTGCCCTCGGAGACCGGCTGGGTGGACGAACTCTGCGACGAACTGCCCGACGAGCTCAATTGGTGGCTGTTGCGCAGGGTGCTGTGCTCCCTCGGCTCGGCGGACCAGGTCGCGCGGTTCCGTGCACGTGAGCGACGCTATGACTGGCTGGATGGCGCCGCCCTGTACACGGCGGCCGACGGGCTCGGCCCGGCTCTGGTTCCCGTGCTGGACGACATTCTCATGATCACCGGCGACGGGGGTCGCGTTCTGGAAGTCTTGGCCGCTTTGCCGTCGGACGAGGCACTGGATTGCCTGGTCCGGCGGCTGGACAGGAACGATGTGCACGCGGCCGTCGTCGATGTCGCGCAGCGGTTCCCTGAGCGCGCACGCCGCGTCCTCGGCGAGGCGGTGCGTTCCGGCGAAGCCGAGATCTCGCGTTACGCGGCCCGTCTGCTGGGCGGCGAGGCCGCGAGCGAAGCCGGGTGGATTCCCGAGGCCGTGCCGGAGGACCTGCCGTCCGTGTTGGTCGATCCGCCGTGGACGAAGGCGCTCCCGGACCGGACTCCCGTCGTCGTCAAGGGTGTCAAGGCCCCGGCCGGGTGCGTAGTCGCGTGGGAGCCGGGCGAACGCGAACAGTGGGCCGCTCCTCCGGCTGATGAGAACCTCGACTGGGACAGGGAGATCGGGCTCTTCCGGGACCGGCGGCTGTCTCCCGAACGACAGTGGAAGCTGTTCCTGTCCGGCCCGGAGGAACGCGTCCGTCCCCTGCTCGCCTGGTGGCGGCCGAGCCTGCTCGCACCCGACCCGGCACGCCTGAAGCCGGTGCTGGCGCGCTTCACCCAGGACGCCGTCCCGGCCGCACTCGACCTGGCCGAGTGGCAGCCGGCGGGGTCCGCAGAGCTGCTGCTGCCGTTCTGCGACGGCGAGGTCGCCACGCTGATGGCCGCCTGGCGGCTGCGGCGGCCGGCGCTGCGGTCCGTCGCGGAACTCTGGTTCGCGCGGCATGCGGCGGCCGCGTCCCGCGCGCTGGTGCCCGCCGCTCTGGCCGGAGGCAAGAAGGTCGCCGAGCGCCGCGCCCGTCGCGAGGCTGAGACGGCGTTGCTCCACCTGGCCGCGCACGGACACGCCGCCGAAGTACTGGCGGCGGCGAGGGAACTCGGGGGCCGTCCCTCGGACGCGATCGAGGCGCTGGTCTCGCTCGACCCCTTGGTGGCCGCCCTTCCCGCAGAGATCCCCGCGGCCCCGGGATGGCTCGACCCGTATCTGCTCCCGCAGGTGCTGATGCGTGACGGGCGGGCGCTTCGCGGCGCGGCCGTCGCCCACCTGATCACGCTTCTCACCGTGTCCGAACTGGACGACGTCCACCCCGGCGTCGAGACGGTTCGGGAGGTCTGCGACCCCGACTCTCTGGCCGGACTGGCATGGGAGATCTTCCAGCAGTCCGGGTTGCGCGGCTGGAGCGGTGGTGTGGGCGACAAGGGGTGGGTGCTGGCCGCGCTCGGCCTGTTCGGCAACGACACGACCGTCCGCGACCTGGCTGCGGTGGTCCGCGCCTGGCCGGGCATGAACAGCCACCACCTGGCCGTCGCGGGCCTCGACGTCCTGCTCGCGATCGGCACCGACACCGCGCTGATCCAGCTCAACGGCATCGCCGAACGGATCAAGTACAAGGGACTCAAGGGTCAGGCCCGCGAACGCATCGCCGTGCTCGCCGCCGACCGTGGCCTGTCCGGCGAGCAGCTCTCCGATCGTCTCATCCCCGACCTGGGCTTGGACGCCGACGGCACCCTCACCCTCGACTACGGACCGCGACGCTTCACGGTCGGGTTCGACGAGCAGCTCAAACCCTACGTCCTCGACCAGGACGGCAAGCGCCGGGCCGGCCTCCCCAAGCCGGGCGCGCGCGACGACGCGGAGCTGGCCCCGGCCGCGCACCAGCGGTTCGCCACGCTGAAGAAGGAGGTGAGGACGGTCGCGGCGGGCCGGATCGAGCGCCTGGAACGGGCGATGGTCGCCGGGCGGCGCTGGACGGCGGACGAGTTCAGGGGGCTGATCGTCGGGCACCCGCTGGTCGGGCACATCGCTCGACGACTGCTCTGGACGACCGTGGACGGCCGTACGTTCCGCGTGGCCGAGGACGGCACGCCCGCCGGCCTCGACGATGCCGAGAAGCACCTCGCCGACACCGACTCCGTCATGATCGTGCACCCGCTGAACATCGCCTCGGACGCGCTCGCGGCATGGCGCGACGTCTTCGCCGACCACGGGATCGGCCAGCCGTTCCTCCAACTCGGCCGTCCGGTCCACGCCCTGACGGACGCCGAACGGGCTGTGGCCGACCTCGACCGGTTCCGCGACGCCGCCGTCCTGGCCGGGACGGTGCTGGGCATGGAGCGACGCGCCTGGGACCGTGGCGAGCCGCAGGACAACGGCCTCATCTTCTGGATCTCGCGCCGTCTGCCCGGCGCCCGGACGGTCGTGGTCACCGTTGAACCGGGCATCTCGGTCGTCGCTCCGGCCGACTGGCCGGACCAGAGGATCGGGTCCGTCCGGATCGTCCGAGGTCACACCCACGCCCCGGGCCGGCCCGCCGGTCCGAGCACCGCGACCTTCGCCGACCTCGACAGGGTGAGCGCCTCAGAACTCCTGACCGACCTCCTCCACCTGACCTCGGCTGTTCAGCCGGTGGTTCGTTCCGAAGACCGATGACCGACGAAGGTGCTGAGCGCGTAAGGAACGTCCCGGGTGGGGTCAGCTTCTCACTTCGCGAGGCCGGTACGCCTCCGTGAGCGTGGTCAGCTCCTTGTCGGACAGTTCCACGTCCACCGCCGCGACCGCGTCGTCGATGTGACGGTCCTTCGTCGCCCCCACGATCGGCGCCGTCACGGTCGGCTGGTGCAGCAGCCAGGCCATCGCGATCTGGGCCGCCGGAAGCTGCCGCTCCGCCGCGACCGCCGCCACGTCGTCCAGGATGCTCTGGTCGTTGTCGGCGTCGTAGAGGAAGTCGATGCGTCCGCCGTCCGACGTCTGCCGGGTGGTCGTCGCGGCCGAGCCCGCGCGGGCGAGCACGCCGCGCGCCAGCGGGCTCCACGGGATCACGCCGACGCCCTGGTCCTCGCAGAGGGGCAGCATCTCGCGCTCCTCCTCGCGGTACAGCAGGTTGTAGTGCGGCTGCATCGACACGAACCTGGTCCAGCCGTTCACCTCGGCGACGTGCTGGGCCTTGGCGAACTGCCAGGCCGCCATGGAGGAGGCGCCGAGGTAGCGGGCCTTGCCCGAGGCGACCACGTCGTGGAGGGCCCGCATCGTCTCCTCGATCGGGGTCTCGGAGTCCCAACGGTGGATCTGGTACAGGTCCACGTAATCCGTGCCGAGTCGGCGGAGGGAGTCGTCGATCGCCGCCATGATGTGCTTGCGGGACAGGCCACGGTCGTTGCGGCCGGGGCCCATGGGGAAGTACACCTTGGTGGCGAGCACGTAGTCCTCGCGGCGGGGGTGGATGCGGCGGAGCAGGTTGCCGGTGACGGTCTCGCTGGCACCGGCGCTGTAGAGGTCGGCGGTGTCATAGAAGTTGATGCCCGCGTCGGCGGCGCGCCGGACGATGGGTTCGGCCTGCTCCTCGGTGAGGGCCCACTCCTGTTTGGCGGGGTCGCCGTAGCTCATCATGCCCAGGCAGATGCGGGAAACGTGCAAACCGGTATTGCCAAGTCGCGCATATTTCATAGGAATCAGCTTAGGTGTGTGCGGTTGACGGCGGATCGGACCCGGAACCCCCTGTCAGGGGACGATCATGGTGACGCCGGGAACCGAGCCGATGGAGGCCAATGCCTTGCCGACGTCCGGCAGACCGATCGTGCGGGTCACCAACTGGTCCGGGTGGAGCACGCCCGCCCTGATCAGTTCCATCATCCGAGGGTAGGAGTGGGCGGCCATCCCATGACTGCCCAGCAGTCGCAGCTCGTGCGCGATCACCCGCCCCATGGGCACCGGCGTCGCCCCGCCCGGCAGCAGACCGACCTGTACATGGCGCCCCCGTCGCCGTAGCGACTCGACGGAGGCCGCGCACGTGTCCGGATCGCCGAGCGCGTCGAGCGACAGATGCGCCCCACCCCGGGTCAGCTCACGCACCTGAGCGGCGGCATCCCCGGCGGAAGCGTTGACGAAGTGGGTGGCACCGGCGCGTTCGGCCAGGTGGAGGGCGTCGGTGCTGACGTCGACGGCTACCACCCGGGCCCCGGCAGCGGTGGCGATCATGATGGCGGACAGGCCGACGCCGCCGCAGCCGTGCACGGCCACCCATTCGCCGGGCCGTACGTCACCGACCTGGGTGACGGCCCGGAACGAGGTGGCGAACCGGCAGCCGAGCGCGGCAGCGGTCGTGTACTCCATGTCCTCGGGCACGGCGATGAGGTTGACGTCGGCATGGTCGATGGCCACGAACTCGGCGAAAGACCCCCAGTGGGTGAAGCCCGGCTGCGTCTGCCGCTCACACACCTGCTGCTCGCCCGCCGCGCACGCCGCGCAGGACCCACAGGCGCAGATGAACGGTACGGTCACCCGCGCCCCCTCCCCCCAGCCGCGCACCAGCGACCCGGTGGCCACGACCTGCCCGCCGAGTTCGTGGCCGGGCACGTGGGGCAGGACGGTGATGTCGGGGTCGTGGCCACGCCAGCCGTGCCAGTCGCTCCGGCAGAGCCCGGTCGCCTCGACCTTGATCACGACGCCGGTGGGCGACGGGGCCGGGTCGGGCAGTTCTCGCACATCGAGTTCGCCGCCGAAGACGTCAAACGCTACCGCTCTCATCTGCTGAGCTTAGGGTCATCTCCCGCAATTCGCGCAAGGCCCGCCGCAAGCCGGAACCCCCGTTTGTCCTGAGCTGCACCGGAACCGGGTTCAGCCCCGTGCGAGCCGGTCGAGGATGTCGGTGATCTGGCGGCCCGCTTTCCCGACGGGGACGTGCGACGTGGCCACCGTCTTCACGTCGAACGCGTTGCCCGGAGTCGCCTCGTCGGCCTCCCTGATCATCCGGTTCTGCAGGTCGAGAGGGATGCACCGGTCCTGGGAGTGCCGGATGTAGGTGCGCGGCACCTGCCCCCACCTGTCCGGATCGCCCCGTCCGTCGGCCGACGGCACCGTCAGCGTCTCATCGGGCAGCAGCGTGTTGAGCAGCGCCAGCAACTCCCCGTCGCTGGCCCCGGCCATCAGCGCCGCCTTGGCCGCCCGCAGGAACACCGGGTCGTTGGAGCGCCAGTTGGTGCGCGTGGCCTTGATCACGCGCGGATCGGCGATCATGCCCTTGACCAGCTCTGGCAGCAGGCTCGTCTGCGCCTCGGGCGTGGACAGGTAGTCGGCCGCGCTGCGCAGCCCGGTGCAGCAGAAGGCCGACCCGTAGACCAGTCGGTCGATCAGGCGAGGCACCTCGTCGGCGACCTTGGTGATGGTGATCCCGCCCATGCTGCCGCCGACCAGGATCACCGGCCCGTGGTCGGCGACCCGGCGGACCACCCGTACGGTGGCCTCGACGTAGTCGTCGAGCGTGAGCGCCGACACCGGGGACGGCAGCGTGGCGAGCGTCGTGAGGTCCTGCGGCGCCTGGTAGGCGAGGTGGAACTGCTCGGCCGGATCGTGTCCGGGCAGGCTGACGCCGACGGTGCGATGCCCGCGCAACGCCAGTTCGGAGTCGCCTGACGCGGGCCCGTTGGCGCCGCTCACGAAGACGAACGTGGTCACTTCGTTCCCCTTACGTTTCGGTTCGCGGACCCAGGCCGACGTGGTCAGCGCCCCTGCCCCGGCGGCCGAGGCGAGTTGCAGCAGCTGTCTTCTGGAGGTCATGCCGTCAGGATGCGGCAGGGTGGGGTCGCCGTGGATCGCCCAGGCGGCTGTCCGTGCGGTGGATGTCCGGGGTCAACCGTTCGATGGATGTTGTGCCAGGCTGGTCGGGTGAGCTGGCTGGACGCCTTCGACGATGCCGACCGGGCGCGGTGGATGTACCTCGCCATGGCCTACGGGCTGCTCGCCGTGTCCGCCGTCGCCGCCGCCGTCATGGGCGCGCGGCCGGGCGCGTGGGCGCTGGTGGCGGCCTCGGCGGTCTGGCTGGCGCCACTCGTACGGCTGCAGCCCCGCTGCGCCGACCGGCCGGTGCTGGTGACCGGCTACCTCATGGTCCTGGCGGTCCTCGGGACCCTGCTGGTGACCAGGAGCACGGCGTTCGTGCTGTTCGCCGCCGTCAGCTACCCGCTGATCTTCGCGATGCTGCCGCGCAGGCTCGTCATGGCGGGCGTGACCGTCGTCGCCGTCCTCACCGTGCTGGCCCAGGCCGGGCCGGACGAGCAGCTCCGCACGCTCCCGCTGCTGATCGGCGTCGCCGTACCGCTGCTGTTCGCGGGCTGGTACGTGAGCTCGGAGAGCGACAGACGCCAGTCGCTGATCGCCGAGCTGAGGGCGGCGATGGAGGAGAACTCCGCACTGCACCGCAGGCTGCTCGAACAGGCCAGGCGCGCGGGCGTGCGCGACGAGCGGCAGCGGATGGCGGGCGAGATCCACGACACGATCGCCCAGGGACTGGTCGCGATCGCCGCCCGCCTGCGCGCGGCGGGCGCCGCCCAGACCGAGGAGGTGAGGCGCCGCCACCTCGACCAGGCCGCCGACCTGGCCGGACAGAGCCTCGCGGAGGCCCGCAGATCGGTGCACGCGCTGTTGCCGGAGGCCCTGGAGGACGCGCGGCTGCCGGAGGCGATCGGGAGGATGGCGGCCCAACGGGTGGCGGGACTGTCGTTCGAGGTCACCGGCACCCCTGTGGCGCTGGCGGCGGACCTGGAGCTGACCCTGTTCAGGGTGGCGCAGGAGGCGCTGGCCAATGTCGCGAGGCACGCGGGCGCCGCACGGGTGGGGGTGACGCTCTCCTACGAGGACGACGTCGTGATGCTCGACGTCCGCGACGACGGCCGAGGCTTCGAGCCGGCCGCGCCGCGCGACGGCTACGGCCTGGACGGCATGCGGCAGCGGGTGCGCTCGGTGGGTGGGACCCTGGAGATCGAGTCCGAGCCGGGTCACGGGACGGCGGTCGCCGTCACGGTCCCGGCCATCCTGCTGGAGGCGGAGCGATGATCAGGCTGCTGATCGTGGACGACCACCCGATCGTGCGCGACGGCCTGCGCGCCGCGTTCGACGGACAGGACGACGTGGAGGTCGCGGGCGAGGCCGCGGACGGCGCGCAGGCGATCGAACTGGCCGCCGCGACCAGGCCGGACGTCGTTCTCATGGACCTGCGCATGCCCGGCATGGACGGCGTCACCGCCATCGGGCGGCTGCGTGGCTCCGGGGCCAGGGTGCTGGTGCTGACCACGTTCGACACCGACGTGCTGCCCGCCCTGGAAGCGGGTGCCAGCGGCTATCTGCTCAAGGACGCGCCGCCTGAGGAACTGGTGCGGGCCGTGCGCGCCACCCACCGGGGGGAGACCGTACTGGCGCCGGCGGCGGCCGGACGGCTGGCCGAGCACGTGCGCAGGCCCGCCCGAGGCGCGCTCAGTGACCGGGAACTGCAGGTGCTGCGGCTGGTCGCGGGCGGGGCGACCAACAGGGAAGCGGCCGCCAGCCTGTTCATCAGCGAGGCGAGCGTGAAGACCCACCTCGTCCACATCTACGCGAAACTCGACGTCGCCGACCGGGCGGCGGCGGTCGGGGAGGCCTACCGTCGCGGAATCCTGAGCGCCTGACCGCCGGCGGTCGATCCCGGGTTCCTGGCGTGACGGTGCCCCGTGCCGGATGGTGAAGGCATGACGATCGCACTCATCACAGGAGCCGACAAGGGCATCGGTCACGAGAGCGCCCGCCTGCTCGGCGCCCGCGACGAGGAGAGGGGCCGCGCGGCCGCGCGGCGGCTCGGGCAACCGTACCTGGCCCTGGACGTCACGGACGCCGCGAGCGTCGCGGCGGCGGCGAGGCGGCTCCGGGACGAGTACGGCGGACTCGACATCCTGGTCAACAACGCGGCCGTCGCGGGCGTGCGCCGTGGCGCGTCCCCGAGCGCCACGGCGCTCGCCGATCTGCGCGAGGTGTACGAGACCAACGTGTTCGGCGTGGTGGCCGTCACCAACGCGATGCTGCCGCTGCTGCGGCAGTCCCCGGCCGCCCGCATCGTGAACGTCTCCAGCGAACTCGGCTCCCTGGGCCTCGCGACCGACCCGGGCAGTCCGTTCTGGGCGCGGAACAACCTGATCTACAACTCCTCCAAGTCGGCGCTGAACATGGTGACGGTCGCCTACGCCAAGGAGCTGGTCGACACCCCGATCAAGGTCAACGCCGCCAGTCCCGGTTACTGCGCCACGGACATGACCGCCCACAGGGGCCCGCGTTCGGCCGAGCAGGGCGCGGCGATCGTGGTCAGGCTGGCCACCCTGGACGCCGACGGCCCGACGGGCGCCTTCCTCGCGGACGAAGGCGCCGTGCCCTGGTAGGTGTGCTTTCCCAAATTACGGACAGGAGGGAGGAATGGGACGGGATCTGGACAAGGAACGCTTCTCCGAGGCGGAGTACACGGCTTTCGGCGAACGCCTGGAAAAGCAGCTGGCCGAGCTGCGGTCGTTGCTCGACCGGCCCGGCTTCGGGCAGGGCCCCACGACGATCGGCGCCGAGCTGGAGCTGTTCCTGGTGGACGCCGCCGGCCGTCCGCTGCCGCGCAACAGCGAGACCCGCGACCGCCTCGGCGACCCGCGCGTGGTGCTGGAGCTGGGCCGCTTCAACCTGGAGGCCAACCTGACGCCGACGCCGCTCGCGGGCACCCCGTTCGAGACGCTGCGCGCCGAGGCCCAGGACACGCTGGAGCGGGTCGACGCGGCCGTCGACGGCGGGGGAGCGTTGCCGATCGGCATCCTGCCCACGCTCGGCACCGGCGACTTCACCCGGCAGGCGATCACGCCGGAGAACCGCTACCGGGCGCTCGGCAGAGGGCTGCGGCGACTGCGGCTGGAGCCGTTCGTCGTGGTGGTCGACGACCTGGAGCTGGAGGTCGAGGACATCGTGCTGGAGGCGGCCAACACCTCCTGGCAGGTGCACCTGCGCACGCCGCCGGACCGCTTCGCCCGCCTGTTCAACGCCGCCCAGCTGGCGATCGGCCCGGTGCTCGCCGTCTGCGGCAACTCCCCGTTCTTCCTGGGCAGGAGGCTGTGGGAGGAGACCAGGATCGCGCTCATGCAGGAGGCGGTGGACGACCGCGACATCGCGCGGCGCTTCCGGCGGGACGGGCGGGTCGCCTTCGGCTCCGACTGGGTGCGCGAGGGGGCCTACGAGCTGTTCGAGCGGTACGTCCGCGACTACGACCCCGTCGTGCCGGAGCTGTCCGACGCCGGCGGCCTGGCCGAACTGCGCCTGCACCAGGGCACGGTCTGGCAGTGGAACCGCCCCGTGTACGACCCGGCGGACGGCGGTCACCTGCGGGTGGAGATGCGCGCGCTGCCCGCAGGGCCGTCGGGCGCGGACATGGCGGCCAACACCGCCTTCCTGCTCGGGCTGACGCTCGCCTGCGCCGAGCACGACCTGACCGGCTACCGCTTCGCCGAGGCGTACCAGAACTTCTATCGGGCGGCCAGGTACGGACTGGACGCGCGGCTGTCGTGGCCGGGGCGGGCCGGCGAACTGCCCGCCGCCGACCTCGCCGCCGCGCTGCTGCCGGAGGCGAGGGCGGCGCTCCTGGCCGCCGGGGTGACGGCGGGCGACGCGGACACCGCGCTGGAGGTGATCAGGCAGCGGGTACGGCGCCGCCGTACCGGCGCGGTGTGGCAGCGCGAAGCGCTGACGGCCTTCGGAGGGGACACCGAGCGAATGGTGCGCCGCTACCGGGAGCTGTCTTTGACGGGACAACCCGTTCACTTGTGGAACTGATGCAACTTCTGCCACTTCCTTTCCGTCACACTAAGCATCGAGTGACGGAAAAGAGTGATTGTGACCATGGTTCCGGCGGACAAGACCCCTTACACGCTGAGGCAGACGACGGGCACCCTCGCGGAGGGGGCTGCCAGACTGGCCGGTGAGATCGGCGGCACCGCCGTGGAGGCCGTGCTGGCGCAGGCCAACAGGACGGGTGTGCGCAAGGGGGCGAGCGCCGCGCTCGGCACGATGAACCCCAGACCGCCGGAGTGGTACGCCTTCGACACCGGTGACCAGGACACGATCGACTGGTACCCGCAGGGGTTGACGTGCGGTACGGACTCCGGCGAGGTCGGCGTGCCGGTGTTCGTCGTGAGCTGGTATTTCAAGCCGGCCGTGGGGGAGCGGGGGATCAGGCTCACCTTCTTCAGCCCGACGACGATGAGGTACCAGCACGCGCTGCTCGTGGAGGCCAAGCCGGACGGCTCGTACGGGCCGATCGACATCCACGCGGGCGGCATCGCGTGGTACGGCGACCTGCTGTACGTCGCCGACACCACGCGCGGCCTGCGTGTCTTCGACCTGGCGCACCTGCTCGACCTGCGTACGGTGCAGCGCGATCTCGGCGACCCCCAGAAGGTGGGGGTGATCGGCGGGAAGTTCAACGCCTTCGGTTACCGCTACATCGTGCCGCAGAGCGACGCGTGGACGGTCGCGACGCCGGGGGCGCGCTTCTCTTTCGCGGCGATCGACCGCAGCGGAGCGCAGCACCTGCTGGTCACCGGCGAGTACGACGCGGCCGGGCCGGGCGGCCGGGCGGCCCGTTACCCGCTGCTCGCCGCAGGCGGGCTGGACGCGCCGCGCGACTGCTTCACGATGGGCGCCGACAAGATCCAGGGCGCGGTGTCGCAGGGCGAGCGCTGGTACCTGAGCCAGGCCTACGACGCCGCCACCAACGGCAGGCTGCTCGTGGAGGAGGGCGGGCAGAGCACGGTCCGCCCGTTCCCGATCGGCCCGGAGGACCTGACCGTGCAGGGCGGCCGGGTGTGGAGCGTCACGGAGTTCAGGAACAAGCGGGTGATCTTCGGGGTCCCCCTGTAGCGGCGCTCAGTCCGCGAGGTGCCGCATGAGCACCTCGCGGTAGTCGCGGTCGAAGTCGTCGTAGCGGGCCCGCAACCGCTCGCCGGGCCAGTCGGCGGGCAGCAGTTCGGGCGGCAGCAGCGGGTCGCGCAGCAGGTGGCGCAGCACGCCGGCCGAGACCAGGAAGCCGTCCGCGAGGTCTCGCGGGCGAGAGAGGGCCTGCTCCAGGCTCCGCGCCTGCGCCGCCCACTCGCCGAGGTCCCACAGCAGCGGCGTGGGGTCGTCGTGCGGGCGGCCGTCGAAGAGCGTGCACTGCGCCAGCACGGTCTGCGGCCAGGTGCGGCTCAGGTTGGCCGGCCGGGTCCAGGTGCCCTCGCGCAGTTCGGCAAGCCGTAGGGCGCCCATGGCGTGCCGGAGCGCGGCCCGCTCGGCGGGGACCCGCCGCTCGGCCGTCACCACGGCGATCTCCCATGTGCCGGTCCACGGCCTGGTGCGCGGGTCGCGGCTCTCGTCCTGGCGGGCCTGCCGTTCGACCAGCCGTTCGGACAGCCGGTAGCGGCCGTCGGCCGGGACGAGGTCGCCCGCCGAGACCATCCGCGACAGCGCCACGCGTACGGTGCCCTCCGCGATGCCGAACAGCGCGCCGATACGGACCAGTTGCCGGGCGGCCAGCTCGGGCGGGTGGCTGCCGAGCAGCGCGCTGAGCAGCGCGGATCTGGCGCTCAGAGTGTTACGCTCTTCCAACACGTATCCAGGATATGTAACACTGCTGGTATGGGCCACTATCTCACCGAGCCGTACGACGGAAGCGACCGTTACGCGACCGAACGGTACGACGGTGCCACCGGCCGTGACTGGTGGGCCCTCGACCCCGCCTTCCGGCTGCTCATGCGCCGCCACCTCGGCGACGGGTACGCGTGGGCCGAGCCGTACCTGCGCGAACTCGGCACCGTCACCGGCGGGGTGGTCGCGAGCTGCGCCGTCGAGAGCGACCGCAACCCGCCGAGGCTGGAGAAGTACGACCGCTGGGGCCGCGACATCAGCCGGATCGTCATGCCGCCGTCCTTCGAGACCGCCCGCGCGGCGATGATGGAACACAACTTCCTCTCACCCGGCTTCACGAAGCGGGCGCGCGAGAACGGGGCGGACCCGGTGGCGCTCGGCGCCGCCTGGATGTACCTGCTGGACCAGGCCGACATCGGCCTCGGCTGCGCGCTCGGCACCGGCGGCGAGATGGTCGTGTCGCTGGCGGAGAAGTACGCGCCGCCGGACGTGCGCGACCGGGTCAGGGAGATCTTCGCGAACGGCGACCACTCCGGCGAGGCCGCGCAGTTGCTCACCGAGCGGACCGGCGGCTCGGACCTCGCCGCCCTGGAGACCAGGGCCACGCCGCACGGACAGGCGTGGCTGCTGGACGGGGTGAAGTGGTTCGCCTCCAACGCGAACGGCTCCGCCTACGTGGTGCTCGCCAGGCTGCCGGACGAGCAGGTCAAGCCGTTCCTGGTGCTGTGGGAGCGGCGCGACGGCTCGCGCAACGGCGTGCGGATCCGCAGGCTCAAGGACAAGCTCGGCACCCGCTCGGTCGCCGCCGCCGAGGTCGAACTGACCGGCGCGGAGGCATTCCTGCTGTCGGGGCCGGAGGCGGGCTCGGGCATCGGCGCGATGATGGGGCTGACCAACGCCGCCCGCCTCGGCATCGCCATGATGGGCCTCGGCGTGGCCAGGAGGGCGCTGGTCGAGTCGGTCTGTTACGCGAGCGCGCGCGAGGCGTTCGGCGCGCCGCTGATCGCCCATCCGCTCATGCGGCGCAAGCTCGCCGAGCTGATCGTCGAGGTCGAGGCGGCGCAGGCGCTGGTCTTCGACGGCATGCTGAACCCGCTGCGCCTCACCCCCGCCGTGATCAAGCTGCGGGCCGCCAGGCTCGGCGTGAGCGCCGCGAGCGACGCCGTCGAGATCCACGGTGGCAACGGCTACATCGAGAACTGGCCGGTCGCGCGGCTGTTGCGCGACGCGCAGGTCAACCCGATCTGGGAGGGCGGCGACAACATCCTGTGCCTCGACGTCCGGCGGGCGATGGCGCGGGAGAACGCGCACGAGCCCTTCCTGGAGCGGCTGGCCGCCGCGGTGGCGGGGGCGCCCGACGACCGCGCGACGGCCGACCTCGTCGCCGGCCGCCTCGACGACCTCGGCAAGGCGATCACGCTCTGGTCCTCGCTCGACCCGGTGACGGCGGAGGCCCGGCTGTTCCCGCTGGCCCGGTTCATGGGCGACGTGTACGCGGCCGCGCTGCTGCTGGAGCAGGCCGGGTGGGAGCAGCGTGCGGGCCACGGCGACCGCAAGGCGGCGGTCGCCCGCCTGTACGCCGAGGCCCACCTGGCCGACCATGGCCCGCTGCGCGGCCTCGACCGGCCCGCCGAGGACCTGGCCCGCTTCGACGACCTGCTGGCCGGATCCGTCGCCCTCTGAGGCGGCGTCAGCGGGCGGCGGGAGCCGCCTCGGTCTCGCGGATACCGTGGCGGCGCCACCAGCGGGCCAGCGGCGCGGGCGCCCACCAGGCCGCGTGGCCGAGCAGTCCCATCGTCGCGGGCACCAGCAGGGCGCGGACCAGGGTGGCGTCCACCGCGATGGCGATGATCAGGCCGACGCCGATCATCTTCATCAGCGTGATCGACGACAGCAG
Organism: Nonomuraea longicatena; assembly: GCF_039525605.1. Lineage (NCBI taxonomy): Bacteria > Bacillati > Actinomycetota > Actinomycetes > Streptosporangiales > Streptosporangiaceae > Nonomuraea > Nonomuraea longicatena. The sequence continues at coordinate 738,809 of NZ_BAAAHQ010000001.1, forward strand.
GAACCCGCACACCACGACGCCGAGCAGCAGGGCCGCGTTGGTGATGATGGCGGCGGTGTCGCGCACGCCCAGGGCCACGGACTCGGCGGGGTCGCCGGTCCTGTCGTAGTGCTCTCGCACCCGGGCGAGCAGGAACACCTCGTAGTCCATGGCCAGGCCGAAGGCGATGGCCACGATGAGCACCGGGAAGTTGGCGTCCACGGCGCCGACGGGCTCGAAGCCGAGCAGGTCGGACAGGTAACCGTGCTGGAAGATCAGCGTGATCGCGCCGAAGGCGGCCGACAGCGACAGCAGGTTCATCACCACGGACTTCAGCGGCAGCAGTACCGAGCCGAAGGCCAGGAACAGCACGACGAAGGAGACGAGCGCGACGAACAGCACCATCCAGACGGCCCTCTCGCCGATCATGTTCACGATGTCCACCCGTGAGGCGGGCATCCCGGTCAGCAGCGCCGTGGAGCCCTGCGGGGCGGGGACGGCGCGCAGCCCCTCGACCGTCTCGCGGGCCTGCGGCGACATCGGCTCCATGGCGTAGCGCAGGGTGATCCGGGCCTGGTCGCCGTGGGTGCCGGTGACCTCGGCGGAGTCCACGCCGGGGACGGCGTCGAGCCGGGTGGCGTACTGGGGGAGATCGGCGGGGACGGGCTGGACGACCATGGTCATGATCTTGGCCGGGTTGGCGGCGAACCCGGTGTCGAGCGTCTTGGTGACCGCGCGGGCGTCGGCGTCCGAGGGCAGCACCCACTCGGCGGGCCGGGCCCAGTTGGCGCCCAGCATCGGCGCGCCGAGTCCGAGCAGGACGGTCGCGAGCGCCAGCGTGCCGACCAGCGGGCGGCGGGTCATCGCGCGGGCGGCCCGGTACCAGCGCCCGGCCTCGGCGCGCGGCCGGGCCCGGCCGATGCGGTGCCCGGCGAAACGCAGCAGCGCGGGCAGCAGGGTGAGCGAGCCGAGCACGGTGAAGACGACCACCGAGACCCCGGCGTACCCCATGGAGGTGAGGAAGCGGGAGGGGAACACGGCGAGCCCGGCGAAGGAGATGGCGACGGCGAGCCCGGAGAAGGCCACCGTACGGCCCGCGGTGGCGGTGGTCCGCTCGACGGCCTCCTCGACGGAGACGCCGGTGGCGAGCTCGTCGCGGAAGCGGCTGATCATGAACAGCGCGTAGTCGATGGCGAGGCCCAGGCCGAGGATGGTGATGACGTTGATGACCGAGCTGGAGATCGGCAGGAAGAACGTCAGCACCCGCAGCACGACGAAGGAGCCCAGCGCGCCGACCAGCCCCACGACGACCGGGACGGAGGCGGCGACGACGTTGCGGAAGACGAAGCCGAGCAGGATCAGCAGGAGCGGCATGGACAGCAGCTCGGCCGTGGCGATGTCGCTGCCGGTGCGGGCGTTGACCTGCTCGGTCATCGCCGTGGTGCCGCCGAAGCGCACGTTCAGCCCCGGTGCCTCGAACGCGCCGGCGATGCGCTTCAGCTCGGTGACGCGCGCCTGGTCGTCGGCGGCGGTGAGCTGGACGGCGACGTAGGTGGCGCGGCGGTCCTTCGAGACGAAGTCGGCGCCGCCGTTCGACCAGAACGACTCCAGGCGGGTGATCCCGTCGCGGGGCACCCGTTCGATCGCCTGCTTCACCGGACCCGAGAAGGCGGGGTCGTCGACGGTGAGCCGGTCGCTCTCGTAGAGGACGACCACGTCCACGGCCTGCCTGCCGAGAGGCCCGGCGAGGATCTCGTCGGCGCGGATGGACTCGCTGCCCGGGTCGTCGAACCCGGCGCCCCCGGTGAGTGTCGCGAACACGCCGGAACCCCAGATCCCGCCCACGAGGGCCAGCGCCAGGGCCGCCACGACGACCCACCACCGGCGCCGTGCCATCACCCTGCCCATGCTTGAGAACACGATAGACTCCTCCGGAAGATGGATAGCGAGTGATATCCATAATGGATAGCGGTAACTATCCACTAATGGACGTAATCGTGCAAGGCGGTCCTCATGCGTATGGCGGAACTGAGCCGCGAGAGCGGCGTCCCCACCCCGACGATCAAGTACTACCTGCGGGAAGGGCTTCTCCTCCCAGGTGAGAAGACCGGCCCCAACCAGGCCAGATACGATGCCCGCCACCTACGCAGACTGCGCCTCATCAGGGCGATGCTGGAGATCGGCGGCATCTCGGTGGCCACGGCGAAGGAGGTGCTCGCCACCGTGGACGCCGCCGAGAAGGACACCCACCGGATGCTGGGGGCGGCGCAGTACCTGCTGACGGCGCGGCGTCACCACTGCGACCAGGAGACCAGGGAACAGGCGGAGGCCGAGGCGGGCCGGCTGCTCGCCGAGCGCGACTGGCGGGTGCCCGTCAAGAGCCCGGCGCGGATCATGCTCGCCGAGGTCATCGGCTCGCTGCGCACCCTCGGCCAGGACGACTTCCTCGACCGGCTCGGCGACTACGCGCGGGCGGCCGACGACATCGCCGCCGTCGATCTTTCCGTGGTGGCCGGGCGCGACGACCTGGAGAGCATGATGGAGGGCGTCATCCTGGGCAACCTCCTGGGCGACACGCTCATCGCCGTACTGCGGCGTGTGGCCCAGGAGAACCTCTCCGAGCGGATGTTCTCGGGCGGAGACGGAATCTGAGCCGAGTGCGTCGCTCGGCGGACTTGTCGGAGGCACCCCGTATGTTGACCTCATGGACGTGGCAGGGCGGCAGGTCCGCATCTCCAACCCGGACAAGGTCGTCTTCCCGGAGACCGGGCACACCAAGCTCGACCTGATCCGCTACTACCAGGCGGTCGCGGGCGGCGCGCTGCGCGGCGTCGCCGGGCGGCCGATGATCCTCAAACGGTTCGTGCGCGGCATCCAGGAGGAGGCGTTCTTCCAGAAGCGCGCCCCCGCCAAGCGGCCCGACTGGATCGAGGTGGCCGAACTCCGCTACCGCTCGGGCCTGAGCGCGGCCGAGGTCGTGGTCAACGACCTAGCCCAACTGGTCTGGGTGGTCAATCTCGGGTGCGTCGACCTCAACCCCCATCCCGTACGCGCGGGCGACCTCGCGCATCCCGACGAACTGCGCATCGACCTCGACCCGCTGCCCGGCGTCCCGTGGACCGACGTGCTCGCCACCGCGCAGGTCGCCCGCGCGGTCCTGGAGGAGCACGGGCTGGCCGCCTGGCCCAAGACGTCCGGGTCGCGCGGCTTCCACGTCTACGCCGCCATCCGGCCGCAGTGGCCGTTCGCGCAGGTCCGCAAGGCCGCCGAGGCGGTGGCGCGCGAGGTCGAGCGGCGCGCGCCCGACCTCGCCACCGCCCGATGGTGGAAGGAGGAGCGGCACGGCGTCTTCGTCGACTTCAACCAGAACGCCTACGACCGCACCGTCGCCTCCGCCTACTCGGTGCGCGCCGTCGCGGACGCCCGGGTGTCCACCCCGCTGACCTGGGCCGAGGTGCCGAAGTGCCGCCCCGAGGCGTTCACCGTCGACACCGTCCCCAAGCGCTACGCCGAGATCGGCGACCCCTGGGAGGACATGGAGCTGTCGCCCGGCGGTCTCGACTCCCTGCTGGAGCTGTCGGAGTCGCTCGGCCCCGCCCCCAAACCGCCGAAGGGCCACGGGCACCGGCAGCAGACGATGCCGCTCATCGAGGTCGCCAGAGCGCGCCACAAGGAGGAGGCGCTGACCGCGCTCGACCACTGGAAGTCCCGCCACCCCGAGGCCGCCGCCCTGCTGGAGCCCGCCGACGTGCTGGTCGACGGCATGCGGGGGCGCAGCAGCGTGTGGTACAGGATCCGGATCAACCTGCAGCACGTACCCGAGGCGCAGCGCCCCCGGCAGGAGGAACTGGAAGTCGACTACGACCCGTGGGAGGGCGTCGACTGGGAGGCGGTGGCCCGCCGCAGGGGAGACGCCCCACCCGACGAATGATCTCCGTTACGGCTCGGCCGCCCCACCGCCGCCCGCCCCCGCAGGCAGCGGGCCTCTCCGAGCGCCACCCGCCGCCCCACCTTCAGACCGTCACGCCGCCCTGTTCCGCCTCGTCGCGGTAGCCGCTGGCCTGCGTCTCGAACAACTCGGCGTATCTTCCGCCCATGGCGACGAGCTCGTCGTGCCCGCCCTGCTCCACGATCCGCCCCTCACTCAGCACCACGATCAGATCCGCCTCGCGGACGGCGCCGAGCCGGTGCGAGACCAGCAGGCTCGTCCGCCCGGCCCGGTGCTCGCGCAGCCGCCGGTGCACCTCGTACTCCGCCAGCGCGTCCAGCCCGGAGCTGGGCTCGTCGAGGATCAGCAGGTCGCGATGCCTGCGGACGAGCGCCCTCGCCAGCGCCAGCCGCTGCCACTGCCCACCGGAGAGCGTCACGCCGGCCTGCGGGTCCTCGTCCTCGGGCCCGAAGAACAACCGGCTCAGCATGGTGTCGTACCCGCGTGGCAGCGCCTCGACGACCGGATGCGCACCCGCCAGCTCGGCGGCCGCCTCGATGCGGGCGCGATCCGGCAGCGCCGCGAGGTCGCCGATCCCGATGTTCTCCGCGGCGGTCAGGTCGAGTTCATGAAGTCCTGGAAGAGCACGCCCATCCGGGCGCGCAGTTCGGCCGGCGGCACGTCGCGGATGTCGACGCCGTCCCACAGGATCGCGCCCCGCGACGGGTCGTAGAAGCGGCACAGCAGTTTGATCAGGGTGCTCTTCCCGGCGCCGTTGAGCCCGACCAGGGCCAGCGAGGTGCCGTGGGGGATCGTCAGATCGACGCCGCGCAGCATCCAGGGGTGGCCGTCGTCGTACCGGAACCACACGTCCCGCAACTCGATGCCGCGCCGCAGCGCGGGCAGCGCCGCGCCCTCCTTGGGCGGCGACAGGTCGTCGGTGAGCGCCATCACCCGCTCGTGGTGCGCGAACAGCATCAGCGCGTGTCCGGCGTACGCGGCGTACTCCACGGTCGCGATCAACGCGGCCTGGGTGCCCGCCACGGCGGCGACCATCGCGGTGACGTCGCCGACGGTCAGCGACCCCGACAGGGCCGAGTACGCCGCCCAGAGCAGCCCGGCTCCGCCCACGCCCGCCGACAGGGCCGCCAGAGCCGCCTGGACCAGCGCCTCCCTCCGGTCCAGGCGCCGCTCACCCGACTGCTGGGTGCGCAACTCGCCGAGCACCCTGCCCTTGAGGAAGTCACCGAGCCCGAACAGCCGGACCTCCTTGGCCGCGTCCACATCGGTGATCAGCGACGCGTAGAAGATCTCCCGCCGGGCGGTGGTCGACTGCCGGGTGATCATCTCGATCCGCCGCTTCTCCAGCGACAACCGGGCCAGCAGGACCGGAACGGCCGCGACCGCGACCAGCGCCGCCAGCGGCAGGCTCAGCGCGGCCAGCGCCGACAGCAACCCGATCACGGTGATGACGTTGCGGCCGAGGTCGAACAGGCCCGAGGTCACCGGCCCCATCGAACCGCCGGTGGCCTGCGCGGCCATGCGCAACTCGTCGAGGAACACCGGGTTCTCGAACCGCGACAGCCCCTGGAACCTGTTCACCTGCGTGTACAGGCGATCCTGCAACATCAGGTCCAGGCGGCGGTCGCACTCGCTCCGCAGATAGGACACCAGGTGCGGCAGCGCCCCGACGGCCACCCCCAGGCCCACCAGCGCCGTCGCCGGGCCGAGCACGTGCTCCGTGCGTCCGGCGGTGAGCGCGTCGATGAGCAGCTTCGTGGCCCACACGGTGCCCATGGGCAGCAGCCCGCCGACGACGGTGGTGACGAGCTGACCCGCGGTGAGCGCCGGCCCGGCGCGCCAGCAGAGCAGGAGCAGGCCGGCGAGGTACCGAAGCCGGATCTTGTCCACGGACTCCGTCACACCGCCTGTGGCGCCGCAGCCAGATCGTCCAGATCCGTGTCCGCCGCGACGACCCGGCCGCCCGCGTCCGTCCTGAGGAACATGGGGAAGGCCTGTACGCCGACGCCGTTCACGACCCTGTCGGCCGCCGCGCCGGTGAGGACCTGCGCCACGCCGGACAGCTGCTCGGCCAGAGCTTCGGCCTTGCCGACGTCACCCGTGACGACCTCCAGGGCGACCTGGCCCCGCGCCTCGGCGGCGAACCTCGGCGCCTTCTCATGACACGAGTCGCAGCCGACGTCGAAGAACCCCACGAAGCCCGCCCCGATCAGGTCCTCGGGAAGGCCCCGGCCGATCAGGACGTTCGGATCGTACGGCAGCAGCGTCGGGTGGCCGCCTCCGCCGGAGCTCGCAAGCTCGCGGAGCCTGCGCAGCATCCCCAGCATGAGGACCAGGTTGAACAGGCAGAGCAGGCCGACGAACACGACTGCGGCGACCAGGAAGGGCATCGGACAACCTCGTTTCAGACAGTGAAGGCTGCATCGCGCGGGTTCGGGTCCGGCGGCGGGGACAGCCGCCGGACCCGCGCTCTCAGATCAGCCGCAGACCTTGTAGGCCCGGCAAGTGGAGCAGGTGACCTTGCCGTTTTCTCCTGGCAGTACCTGCCGAACCCGGAGCGCTCGTAGCAGTAGCAGTGGGCCCACCAGGTGTCATCCGCCTTCGCAGTCGCCTTGGGGGCCAGTTTGTCGAGAATGCGGTCACTCAGCCTGCCGACGATGCCGACCATGGTGATGCTCCTTCCGTCCAGGGATGCGGTCGGGTCGGAACGCTAAATGAGGGCGATACAGCACGACGTACAGCAGAGCTACAGTCGCCGACTGACCAGTGATTCCATGAAGAGTTTCGGTCATGGTGGAGTTACTGGAACGCTCCCATCGGCGCGCAGGGTGACATACGGAGCGCCGCCCTGTCTCCCCAGAGGGCGCGGTTTCTACAAAGTGGTGCCGCCCAACCGGCGCAACGCCACGCCGAGCAACCTGTCACCGGAGTAGAAGCCGCGCTGACGGGAGTCGATACTGCTGGAGTTGTCGCCGAAGACCACGAGCGCCCCGTCCGGCACCCGGTCCGCGGCTTCGCCCACCTCCGGCGGCACCGGATCGCCGGGCAGTGCGACCGCGCGTTTGATGTTCCAGAGGTGACCGTCCGGGCCGGTCGGCGCGCTGAGGTACCGCCCGGTCGGATCGTGGGGCGGTTCGAGCACCACGACGTCGCCTCGGGACAACTCGTCGATCCGGCGCCGCCGTACGAGGACGCGGTCACCGTCGCGCAGCGTCGGCACCATGCTCGACCCCTCGACGGTGATGACCACATAACGCCGGCGGACCAGCACCGCTCCCACGACCGCCGCCAGCGCTCCCGCGAGCAGCGCGCCACCGATCACCTTCATCGAATCCCTCCCCGCCCGCCCGTCAAGGCCGTGCCGTTCCGGAAACGATCTCCACTGGTCGTCGGCACTGTCAACACAGCGGCCGGAACACGCTGCGAAACACCCGAGACGTGTCCCGTCCCTGACGGGACGAGCGCGACGCGGGCCGGCGAACTCAAGCGCAGACCGGCTCGGCCCGGCGACCGGGGGCGCCCGCCCCGGCGAAAGGCGCCCGGCGCGTGCACGCCGAGCCCGGCCCCACATACGGAAGAAGGACTCCGGATCTTGTCCGAAGCCCTTCTGACCTGCGAAAACTGGTGGACGATACTGGGATTGAACCAGTGACCTCTTCCGTGTCAGGGAAGCGCTCTCCCGCTGAGCTAATCGTCCGTGCGGCCTCTCCGAAGAGAGGTCGTTCCGAGCGGAAGACGGGATTTGAACCCGCGACCCTCACCTTGGCAAGGTGATGCTCTACCACTGAGCCACTTCCGCATGGCGCCTGACCTACTGTAGCGGATCCCGAAGGGTCCGCCGCACCGAGGTGGAGACGGGATTTGAACCCGTGTGGACGGCTTTGCAGGCCGCTGCCTCGCCTCTCGGCCACTCCACCAGGGGATCTCCGCTGAGAAGATCACACTCCGAGCGGAAGACGGGATTTGAACCCGCGACCCTCACCTTGGCAAGGTGATGCTCTACCACTGAGCCACTTCCGCATGATCCCGCCGCCGAGCGCCGGTCACGGGAAAACCATATCGCTTCCCGGGAGTGTCCGCGCGCAAGCGGACGCCCCCGGGTCCGGAAAATTCAGCGGATGACACGAACATCGTCGGCTCGGACGAACATCACCCGGTGGCCGAGCTGGATCTGGTGGTAGCGCAGCGCGCCCTTGATCGTGGCGTGCCTGGCCGGGTTGAAGGACCCGGCCGCGTGGTAGCCGCCGTTCAGGGTGAAGCCGAGCGAGTACGTCTGCCCACGCCGGATCACGTACTGCAGCGGCACGTGCGCCTGGTAGCGCGCCCGTCCGGCGTACGCGGCGTGCTCGGGGTAGGCGCGGCCGTACACCCTGACCCGGTCCTTCACCGGCGTCACCAGCGGGCCCGAGGCGGGGACGGCGGTCGGCGCGGACGACGGGTTGTGGAACCACGCCTTCCTGCCGAGGTACCAGATGGCGGTCCACTCGTCCCGGCTTTCGGCGACGGCGTAGCGCTGGCCGGCGGAGGCGCGGGCGCTGTGGTCGTAGACGCTGTAGGTGGACGGTTGGCCGACCCGCTTGCCGATGTCGTCGACGAGGGGGGCGTTCTCGCTCGGCCGGGTGTGCAGCCAGACGGTGGAGGCGCCGTGCGGCTTGCAGTCCCGCCCGGGGCGGTTGCCCGAGCAGCCGGTCATGCGGGGCCGGTGGGTGGCGTAGTCGGGGTTGATGATCACGGAGCCGCCGCTCCTGGCGGGTTCGATGGGCGCGCCCATGAGTTCGAGGTAGCGGGCCCAGTCCCAGTACGGTCCCGGGTCCTCGTGCATGCCGGGGACGGTCGAGGGCGTGGTGCCGGGGATGTTGTCGTGGCCGATGATGTGCGCCCGGTCGACGGGCAGCCCGTGCCGGTCGGCCAGGTACTTCACCAGCCGGGCCGAGGACCGGTACATGGCCTCGGTGTACCAGGCGCCGCCGCGCGCCAGGTAGCCCTCGTGCTCGATGCCGATGGAACGGGAGTTGATATCCCAGTTCCCGGCATGCCATGCGATGTCGCGAGATTTCACGTGCTGGGCGACGTGTCCGTCGCTGGAGCGGATCGTGTAGTGCCAGCTCACGTACCGGGGGTTGCGCACCATCGACGGCACGCCCGCGTAGGAGCCCTCCATGTCGTGGATCACGATGTAGTCGATGCGCCGCTCCCGGTCGAGCCGGTCGTGGTTGCCGTAGTCGCGCCGCTTGTCGAAGCGCCGGTAGGCCGCGGGCATCCACTCGCACGCCAGCGTCTGCGGGCACTCGGCCTGACTCGCCGCCAGCCTGGCCGACCGCCCGGTCAGCCGCCCGGTCAGGTGTTCCGGCGGGCGTGCGTCCGAGCGGGCGGCCAGCCGTACCAACTGCCCGTCGTCCGTACGGCGTGCGGCCCCCTCCCGCAGGGTGGCGAAGACCTCGTCGGCGAACCCGCGCGAGCCCGCGTAGCGGGCGACGGCCCCGTACCAGTCGGACGGCGAGCCGCCGGGCGCGTCCTGGTAGGAGGCGAGCAGTGCGGCCCCGCCCCTGATGTTGGCGGCGGGGTCGCCCTTGAGCCGGGCGGAGCTGAGACCGGTGATCCGGGCGGCGGCGCGCAGCGTGTCCTCGGGGAGCACGGCGGGCCTGGGCAGGGTGTGGGCGAGAGGGCGGGCGGCGTCGCCGCGGGGGTCGCCGTGGTGGTGGTCTCCGGCGGGCAGGGCGGCCGCGTCGACGAGGTGCATGGGACCGTACCCGCCGGTGACGCTCGGCCGCCCGGCGTTGGTGTCCCACCGCGACTCCAGATACGAGACCCCGAGCAGGACGCTGAGCGGGATCCCGTACTCCTGGGCCGCTTCGGCGAAGTCGGACTGTCGGTCGGAGTCGTGGGCGGGTGAGGTGAGCAGGCCGGTGGCGAGGGTGAGGGCGATCCAGTGCGGCATGACAACTCCCACGGAAAGGCAGAAAGTGACTACATAGAGTAATCATGCCTTGGTGGGGGCTGTGTTATGCGTGGCGTGTGATGTGAATGTGGTCCGGTTGGTCCGCTTCGGTCAATGAGAGGGATGCTTTGTGGTCAATTCCTGCCCGATTTCGGGCAGGATGTTGGCGAACATGCCCCAGCATGGGTACGGTCCTCGGCGTGCAACCCTTCGAGGACCTCGTCGAGCACCTCACCCGCACCAGCTCGCTGGGCCCGGGGGAGGCCGCCCGCGTGGTGGCCGACGTGCTGGCCTACTTCTCCGAACCGGCCGACGCCTACGTCCGGCGCAGGCACGGGGAACTGAAGGCCCGCGGGCTCACCAACGCCGAGATCTTCCCCAGGGTCGCCGCCGAACTGAGCGGCCGTCGTGTCGCAGCTCCCGAGCTGTCGCTGCGCCAGCTGCGAAGGATCGTCTACGGGTAGGAGAGGACGGCTGAACATGTGCGGAATCGTGGCTTATGTGGGACCGAAGGACGCGGCACCCATCCTGCTGGAGGGCCTGGCGCGGCTGGAGTATCGCGGCTACGACTCGGCCGGCGTGGTCGTCTCGAACCGGGGCCTGAAGGTCCGCAAGGTCAAGGGCCGGGTCGCCGACCTGGCCAAGGCCGTCCCGGCGCGGTTCAAGGGCGGCCTCGGCATCGGCCACACCCGCTGGGCCACCCACGGCGTTCCCAGCGACGTCAACGCCCACCCGCACCTGTCGGCCGACCAGCGCGTCGCCGTCGTCCACAACGGCATCGTCGAGAACGCCACCGAACTGCGCGCCAAGCTGGAGGCCGACGGCGTCGTCTTCGCCTCCGACACCGACACCGAGGTCCTCGCCCACCTGGTCGCCCGCACGGTCGAGGACACCGCCAGCCTGGAGGAGGCCGTCAGGAAGGCGCTCAAGAGCGTCGTCGGCACGTACGGCATAGCCGTCCTCGACGCCGAGCGTCCCGGCGAGATCGTCGTGGCCCGCAACGGCAGCCCCATCGTCATCGGCATCGGCGAGAAGGAGATGTTCGCCGCCTCCGACGTGGCCGCGCTCGTCAGGTACACCCGCCAGGTCGTGCACCTGGAGGACGGCGAACTCGCCGTGCTGCGCGCCGACGGCTTCCACACCTTCGCCAGCGGCGGCCTGGAGACCGCCAAGGAGCCGCTCACCGTCGACGTCGAGGCCGGTCACTACGACACCGGCGGCTACGAGCACTACCTGCTCAAGGAGATCTCCGAGCAGCCCGAGACCGTCGCCCGCACCCTGAGTGGCCGTCTCGACGAGCGCTTCCACATCGCCCACCTGGGCGGACTCAACATGGACGCCCGCGAGACCCGGTCCTTCCGCCGGGTGAAGATCATCGGCTGCGGCTCCGCGTACTACTCGGGCCAGATCGGCGCCCAGCTCATCGAGGAGCTGGCCCGCATCCCCGCCGACGCCGAGCCCGCCAGCGAGTTCCGCTACCGCAATCCCGTCGTGGACCCCGACACGCTGTACGTCGCGATCAGCCAGTCCGGCGAGACGTACGACACGCTGGCGGCCGTCCAGGAGCTGAAGCGCAAGGGCGGCCGCGTGATCGGCATCGTCAACGCGGTCGGCAGCGCCATCGCCCGTGAGGTCGACGGCGGCATCTACCTGCACGCCGGCCCCGAGGTCTCGGTCGCCTCCACGAAGGCGTTCACCTCGACCGCCATCGCGTTCGCACTGCTCGCGCTGCACTTCGGCCGGGTGCACGACCTCTCGCCCGCCGAGGGCCGCCGCATCGTGGACGGCCTGGCCAAACTGCCCGCGCAGATCGAGGAGATCCTGGAGCAGGGCCCCGCCATCGCCGAGCTGTCGCGGAAGTACGCCGTCCACCCGAGCATGATGTTCGTCGGCCGGGTGCGCGGTTACCCGGTCGCCCGCGAGGGCGCGCAGAAGCTCAAGGAGATCTCCTACATCCACGCGGAGGCCTACCCGGCCAGCGAGCTCAAGCACGGGCCGCTCGCGCTGATCGGCCCGGAGCTGCCGACGGTGGCCATCGTGCCCGACGACGAACTGCTCGACAAGAACCTCACCACGCTCGGCGAGATCCGGGCCCGCGGCGGCAGGGTGCTGATGATCGGCCACCGCGAGCCCGGGGCGAAGCTCGCCGACGATGTGATCGTGGTGCCCAGGAACGAGATCGAACTGGACCCGATCCTGCTCACGATCCCGCTGCAACTGCTCGCCTACCATGCGGCCGTGGCGCTGGAGCGCGACGTGGACAAGCCGCGCAACCTCGCCAAGAGCGTCACCGTGGAGTAGCGCTCTTGCGTACCAGTACGGCCAGCGGCCGGTTGACGGAGATGCCGGACGTCCACGCGATCGTGTCGGCCGGTACGGCGAGCGCCAGGCCGGGCATGCGCCGTACCATCGCGCCGATGAACTCCTGCACCTCCGCGCGGGCCAGGTTGGCGCCCAGGCAGTAGTGCGGGCCCCGGCCGAGGGACATGTGCGACTGCGTGAAGGTCCGCTCGATGTCCATGACCTCGGGGGAGGGGAAGACGGCGGGGTCGGAGTTGGCGCCCACGAAGGAGGCGATCACGCCCTCGCCCCTCCTGACGGTGCCGGAGGGCAGGTTCACGTCCTCGGTGGCGACCCGGATGGTCAGGGTGTCGCCGGGCACCTCCACCCGGAACAGTTCCTCGGTCGCACGGGGGATCAGCCCGGGGTCGGCGACCAGCCGTTCGTAGTGGTCGCGCGGATCGAGCAGCCGCACCGCGATGCGCCCCATGATGGAGCCGGTCGTCTCGTGCCCGGCGAGGAACAGGCTGAGCGTCATGCGGACCGGTTCCACCTCGGTGAGCTGGTCGGTGCCGTCCCTCGCCTCGATCATCGCGGTGAGCAGGCCGTCGCCGGGCGCGCCCCGGTGCTCGGCGATCACCTCGGCGCAGTAGGCGCCGAACTCCATGGCGGAGACCGCCTTCTCCTCCTTGCTCAGCGAGGAGGTCGACAGCAGCGTCTCCGACCAGCGGCGGACCCGCTCGAAGTCGATGCCGGGCACGCCCATGACCTCGCAGATGACCTGGACCGGCAGCGGGAAGGCGTAGTCGGCGACGAAGTCGAACTCCTCCGGCAGCCGGTCGGCGAGGTCCTCGGCGAGGCGGCGCAGCCTCGGCCGCCAGCCGTTGACCTGCCTGGGGGTGAAGGTGCCCGACATCAGCCTGCGCAGCCTGGTGTGCTCGGGCGGGTCCATGCCGATCAGGGTGCCGGGCGACTCGGTGAGGGTGTAACCGGGGTACATGCGGGGCGCGCCGGGGTAGTTGAGGTCGCGGCTGAACCTCGGGTCGGTGAGGACCATGGAGACGTCCTCGTAGCGGGTGGCGATCCGGACGGTGTCGCCGCTCGGGACCCTGACCTCGCCCAGCGGCTCGTTCTCCCGCAGGGCGGCGTAGCGGCCGGACGGTGTTCCGCGTGGACCGCAGGTGAACGGGAAGTGCTCGTTATCGGCCATAGATCGGACGTTAACCAGCGATTCCCGTCCTGATAAGGGCCTCACGGCAGCAGCAGGCCCCAGTAGAGGCCCCATGGCACGAGGGCGGCGGCACCGGTCAGCAGGAGGCCGAGCCGTACCCGCTCGGAGCCGCGCGCCCGGCGGGCGGCGCGCACCACGAACGCGGCCGCGACCAGCGCCGACACCGCGAGAGCCTGCAGCGCCAGCCAGACGAGCGGCCGGCCGGCCACGAGCGGGCCGGGTGCGGCGAGCTTGGCGCCCGTGACGGTCGTGTACATCAGGTACGTCAGCGTCCCGGCGACCGCGACGGCCGCCGAGGCGGCGAGCAGTCGCGCGGCCCGCCCGCCCCGGACGCGGCGGCCGCGCAGCCGGCGGACCGGCGCCCACACGGGGTAGCCGCAGAAGGCGGCGAGGAAGAGCAGCAGCGCGCCCGCCTGCACCGGGCCGGACTCCCACCAGGCGAGCGGCGGCACGGGCACCGAAGGCGAGTCCTGGCGGGGGAGTTCGCCCACGGTCTCGGCCTCGGGCAGGTCGCCGGAGGTGACGCGCCCGACCCAGTCGCCGACGGCCTCGGCGTACCCGGGGGCGAGTTCGGGTGCGCGGGTCACGCCGCCGTCGGGGGTCGCGTGGGCGCCGTGGTCGGCGCCGGGCAGGTAGCGCAGGGTGTAGGCGCGGTGCCCGAGGCTCGCGGCGAGGAGGGGCGGGTTCTCCTGCGGCGGGGTGAGCAGGTCGGCGGAGCCCCAGATGCCGAGCACCGGCCGGCGTACCTCGGCGAGCACGCCCTGCGCGTCGTGGTACGGCGCAGCGAACAGTCCCGCCCCCGCGAGCAGCCGGTAGAAGGCGGGGACGGAGCGTCCGGGCAGGGGCCCACGCACCCCCGCCTTCCGCAGCCCGGCGCTCACGGCCCAGGTCTGCTGGCGCAGCGGCCGCATGGCGTTGCCGCCGACCATGACGACGAAGGCGACGTCGTCGGAGCGGGAGGCGGCGAGGGGGGCCACCCAGCCGCCCTCGCTGATCCCCCAGAGGCCGACCTTGCGCCGGTCGACGCCTTCGCGCCCGCGCAGCGCGGCCACCGCGCCGAGCGCGTCCCCGGCCAGTCGCCCGTAGTCGCGGGTGGTCAGCGAGTAGCCCTCCGCGCGCTTGTCGTAGACGAGCACCGCCATGCCCTGCCTGGCGAACGCCTCGGCCTCCGTCATCAGCTTGGCCCGCTTGACGCCGGTGCCGGAGCCGTGGACGAGCACCATGCCTGGCAGCGGGCGGTCGGCGCCCTCGGGGGACAGGACCGTGCCGTGCAGTTCCTTCCCGTCGTCGGCGCGGAAGGAGACGTCGGATCTGTTGAGGCCGTCGGAGGCGGCGGCAGGGGCGGCGGGGAGGAGGGCGCAGGCGAGGGCGAGCGCCGCGATCAACTTCTTCACATCGCAGACAATACTCTGCAGAGAAGTCTCGGCAAACACTTCTCTGCAGAAAACGTTAGGCTCGGCCCATGACGGACGCGCGCGAGCAGCCCCTGCTCCTCGACGACCCCGAGCGCCTCAAGGCCCTGGCCCATCCGATGCGCCGCCGGATGTTGTCGCACCTCAACGCCCACGGCCCCGCCACCTCCACCACGCTGGGCGAACTCCTCGGCGCCAAGACCGGCACCACCAGCTACCACCTGCGCCAACTGGAGAAATATGGCTTCATCGAGGAGATCCCGGAGCGCTCGACCGGCCGCGAACGCTGGTGGCGCAAGGCCGAGACCCCGCGCGACATCCGCACGCCCACCTTCCAGGAGATCGACCCCGCCGACCGCGCGGTGCTGGCGGAGTTCCACCGCGTCGGCCTGGAGGAGGACCGCCGCCTGCTCGACCGCTTCCCCGCCGCCTACCTGCGCGACCCCGCCTGGGCCAAGGGGTCGCGCGGCTTCGCCCGGATGACCGAGACGGAGTTCGCCGCCTTCTACGAGGAGTACATCGCGCTCCTGCTCAGATACAGCCACGACGCGGACACCGCGCCCCCCGGCGCCCGCCCGCTCCACATCCGGCTCTTCGCCCTCCCGGCCGACGAGCCCGCCGACGAGAGCTGAGGTGTAACCCGTCGCCATCTGTAAATAACCCCAGGTGACGGGGGTGGGGATGCGGCGTAGGCGGTTGTTCGCTCTGGGGCTCGGGCTGGCCGCCTGCGCGGCCGGCTGCGGCGTCACGCGCAGCGGTGGAACAGGCGGCGGCACAACGGGCGACGCCCTCGGCCGAGTCTCCGTCGTCCCCGGCGACCCCCGCTGGGAGGTCATGGCGCGCACCCTCTACCGCACCATGCGCCGCACCGGCGTGCCCGCCGCGGGTACCGGCGGCCAGACCACGATCACCGTCACCGGCCTGTACGGCCTGGCCGCCGCCGAGATCGGCGGCCACGGCTCCCTCCAGGAGACCACCACCCCGCTGGCCAGGCTGACCGGCCACGTCGAGGCCGTGATGGTCCCGGCCAACTCCCGCTTCAAGCACTTCGACGACCTCGCCGCCGACCTGCTGTCCCAGCCCGACCGCGCCTACCTGGCGGGCGGCCCGGTCGGCGAGCCCGACCACCTGCTGTTCGGCCTCATCGCCCAAGGGCTCGGCGCCGACGCCCGCCGCATCGACTACACCGGCTACCCCGGCCAGGACGAGGTGGCCACAGCCCTGCTCGGCGGGCACGCGGCCGCCGCCACCGGCAGACTCGCCGACTGGCGGGGGCCCGTGGAGCGGGGCAGGGTGCGCGTGCTGGCCGTGTCGTCGGCGAACCGCGTGCCCGGGGTGGAGGCCCCCAGCCTCCTCGAATGCGGGGTGCGCATCGACTTCGCCGACTGGTGCGCCGTCGTCGGCCCCGGCCGCATGGACGCCGGGCGCCGCGCCGCCGCCGTGAGCCTGTGCGAGAGCGTCGCCGGGTCCGGCCCTTGGCAGGAGGCCTGCCGCGACGGTGGCTGGGACTCGATCCCGCTGACCGGCGACGGCTTCGCCACCTGGCTGGCGGCGGAGTCCGTACGGACCAGGAAAGTGCTCAGAGATCTGGGCCTGCTCGACACACCGGGCACAACATACCGGGGGTAGTTGCGACGGCCGCCACTAGATGTAGGATCCTGCACTGTCGCTGGTTCGCCCCCTCGGGGGCGGAGCAAAAGGGAACCTGGTGTGAATCCAGGGCTGCCCCGCAGCGGTAAGCGGGAACGACCGCCGTCACACGCACTGGATCGCGATCTGGGAAGCGACGGTCAGTAGGACTCTCTCGTGAGAGACGCCCGTGAGCCCGAAGACCTGCCGGTGACCGTACTGTCCAGGGCCTCGAGGGAGGGCCCGGGGGTCTGGCGGCGCCCGCGCGGTGTGCCGCCGCGCTCTCGTGTCCTCAGCGGGGAAGCTCGCGAGGAGTGTTGCACGTGACGCAGATCGCCCAGGTCGATCGTCGGCTGGCCATCGAGGAGGCCGCCGCCAGAGTGATCGCCGACCCGGCCAACTCCCGGGTCGCCGCCCGGCTGCTGGCCGAGGAGATCGCCGACGAGGCCGCCGAGCACGGGGTCCGTACGTTCTCCGAGTCGATCGCGGCCACGCACGCGGCGGGACTGATCCAGGACACCCTGGCCGCCTTCGTCGCCAGGAACGACGCCGAACTGGACGCGCTCGTCGACGAGGAGGCCGACGAGCGCTTCGAGTACTTCGGGATGCGCACGGTCTACGACCGCTATCTGCTGCGCCACCCCACCACGCGCAAGGTGCTGGAGCGTCCCCAGCACTTCCTGCTGCGCGTCGCCTGCGGCCTGTCGGCCTCGGTCGCCGAGGCGGCCGAGCTGTACGCGCTCATGTCCTCGTTGTCCTACCTGCCCTCCTCGCCCACCCTGTTCAACTCCGGCGCCCGCCGCCCGCAGCTGTCGTCGTGCTTCCTGCTCGACTCGCCGCGCGACGACCTCGAAGGCATCTACGACAGGTACGGCCAGGTCGCCAGGCTGTCCAAGTACGCCGGCGGCATCGGCATCGCCTGGACCCGGGTCCGCTCGCGCGGCTCGCTGATCCGGGGCACCAACGGCCATTCCAACGGCATCGTGCCGTGGCTGCGCACCCTCGACGCCAGCGTCGCCGCCGTCAACCAGGGCGGCAGGCGCAAGGGCGCCGCCTGCGTCTACCTGGAGACCTGGCACGCCGACATCGAGGAGTTCCTCGAACTGCGCGACAACACCGGCGAGGAGGCCCGCCGCACCCACAACCTCAACCTCGCCAACTGGGTGCCCGACGAGTTCATGCGCCGCGTCGAGGCCGACGAGGAGTGGTCGCTGTTCGACCCCAAGGAGGTCCCCGACCTCACCGACCTGTACGGCGAGGCGTTCACCACCGCCTACCGCGCCTACGAGGCCGCCGGCCGCCAGGTTCGCCGGATTCCGGCCCGCACCCTCTACGGCCGCATGATGCGCACCCTCGCCCAGACCGGCAACGGCTGGATGACCTTCAAGGACGCCGCCAACCGCACCTCCAACCAGACGGCCAGGCCGGAGAACGTCATCCACCTGTCCAACCTGTGCACCGAGATCCTGGAGGTGACCAGCGACGGCGAGACGGCGGTGTGCAACCTCGGCTCGGTCAACCTGGCCGCCCACCTCGCGGGTGACAGCCTGGACTGGACGCGGCTGCGGGCCACCGTGCGGACCGCGATCCGCTTCCTGGACAAGACCATCGACCTGGGCTTCTACCCGACGCCCGAGGCCGAGGCGGCCAACCTGCGCTGGCGGCCGGTGGGCCTCGGCGTCATGGGCCTGGCCGACGTGTTCTTCGCGCTGCGGCTGCCGTTCGACTCGCCGCAGGCGCTGGCGCTGTCCACGCGCATCGCCGAGGAGATCGCGCTGGCCGCCTACGACACCTCCGCCGACCTGGCCGTCGAGCGGGGCCGCCACCCGTCCTACGGCGACACCCGCGCGGCCCAGGGCGTGCTGCACCCCGACCACTTCGGGCTCGGCGCCTCGCCCGCGTGGACGGCGCTGCGCGAGAAGATCGACAGGACCGGGCTGCGCAACTCGCTGATGATCGCCATCGCGCCGACCGCCACGATCGCCTCGATCGCCGGCTGCTACGAGTGCATCGAGCCGCAGGTGTCCAACGTGTTCAAGCGTGAGACTCTGTCGGGCGAGTTCCTCCAGGTCAACCGCTACCTCGTGCGCGATCTGCAGGAGCGCGGGCTGTGGAACCAGGAGGTCCGCGACGCGATCAAGCGCGCCGACGGCTCGGTCCAGGACCTGCCGCAGGTTCCGGACGACCTGAAGACCCTCTACCGCACGGCGTGGGAGCTGCCGCAGAAGGCGCTCATCGACCTCGCGGCGGCCCGCACGCCGTACATCGACCAGTCGCAGTCGCTGAACCTGTTCATGGCGACGCCGACGATCGGCAAGCTGTCGTCGATGTACGCCTACGCGTGGAAGCAGGGCATCAAGACCACCTACTACCTGCGCTCGCGCCCGGCGACGCGGATCGCGCAGACCACCGTCCAGAGCACACCCACCGTCCAGGAGGCCGTCGCCTGCTCCCTGGAGAACCCCGAGTACTGCGAGGCCTGCCAGTGATGCTTCTCGACCCCGGAATGGACCTGACCCTCCGTCCGATGCGCTACCCGGACTTCTACGAGCGCTACCGGGCCGCCATCCGCAACACGTGGACGGTGGAGGAGGTCGACCTGCACTCCGACCTCGCCGACCTGAGCAGGATGTCGGCGCAGGAGCGGCACCTGATCAACCGGCTGGTGGCCTTCTTCGCCACCGGCGACTCGATCGTCGCCAACAACCTGGTGCTCAACCTCTACCAGCACGTCAACGCCCCCGAGGCGCGGTTGTACCTGTCGCGGCAGCTGTTCGAGGAAGCCGTGCACGTGCAGTTCTACCTGACGCTGCTCGATACCTACCTGCCGGACCCGGACGAGCGGGTCAAGGCGTTCGCGGCCGTGGACAACATCCCCTCGATCCGCGACAAGGCAGAGTTCTGCTTCCGGTGGATCGACTCGCTGTCGGCCCTGCAGCGGCTGGAGACGCGGGAGGACCGGCGGACGTTCCTGCTCAACCTCATCTGCTTCGCCGCCTGCATCGAGGGGTTGTTCTTCTACGGGGCCTTCGCGTACGTGTACTGGTTCCGCTCGCGCGGGCTGCTGGGCGGACTGGCCACCGGCACCAACTGGGTCTTCCGCGACGAGTCCATGCACATGGAGTTCGCCTTCAGCGTGGTGGACACCGTACGGGCGGAGGAGCCCGATCTGTTCGACGACAAGCTCGGCGCGCAGGTCACCCAGATGATCGAGGAGGCCGTGGCGTCCGAGCTGGCCTTCGCCCGCGACCTGTGCGGCGACGGCATCGGCGGCATGAACGTCGAGCACATGCGTGAGTACCTGGAGTACGTCGCCGACCAGCGCCTGACCCGGTTGGGCCTGGCCAAGCGCTACGGTACGGCCAACCCGTTCGCCTTCATGGAACTGCAGGACGTCCAGGAGCTGGCCAACTTCTTCGAACGCCGGGTCTCGGCGTACCAGGTGGCGGTCGAGGGCAACGTCAGCTTCGACGAGTCGTTCTGACGAGCACACGGAGAACCGGGTGACAATGGGCGAAGGAGCGTAGTCCACGACGAGGGGTGCTTGATCGTGACCAACTGGCCGATTCTGGCGATCGCCATCGCCGGTGCGATCCTCGTGGTCGAGGTGGCCCGGCGGCTGCTGTCGCGCGCGGGCAGACGCTGGAGCTTCGCCCGGCACCTGGTCGAGCACTGCACCTGGGCGGCCTTCTCCGTCGGGGTGGTCGTCGCCACCGAGTTGGCCTTCGCCCCCGCCATGGTGGGGCAGCCCGCCCGCGAGGGCGTCGAGCGGGTGCTGGGGCTCGTCACCATCGCCTGCGTCACCTGGCTCATCGTCGGCGTGGCCTACGCGGTCACCGACGTCATCCTCGACCGGCTGGTGCTGATCGAGGGCGACGCCAACCGGCGGGCGCGGCGGATCATGACGCAGATCGCGCTGGTTCGCCGGGTCGCCACCGCGATCATCATCGTGGTCGCGCTGGGCGCGATGCTGTTCTCGTTCCCGCAGGTGCGCGCGCTCGGCGCCGGTCTGCTCGCCTCCGCGGGCATCGCCGGCGCCATCGTCGGCATCGCCGCCCAGTCCACGATCGGCAACATGCTGGCCGGGCTGCAACTCGCCTTCAGCGACGCGCTGCGCCTGGACGACGTGGTGGTGGTCAACAACGAGTGGGGGCGGATCGAGGAGCTGACGCTCACCTACGTGGTGCTGCGGCTGTGGGACGAGCGGCGGCTGGTGCTGCCCGTGTCGTACTTCACGAAGAACCCGTTCGAGAACTGGACGAAGCACGGCAGCCGAGTGGTGGCGGCGGTGCACCTGCGGGTGGACTGGTCGGTGCCGGTCGGAAAGCTCCGCGAGGAGTTGCACCGCTTCATCCAGGACAACCCGCTGTGGGACCAGAAGGACTGGACGCTGCAGGTCACCGACGTGCAGACGAACGGTCTCGTGGAGGTCAGGGCGCTGATGAGCGCGGCGGACTCGGCCTCGGCCTGGGACCTCAAGTGCGACGTGCGTGAACACCTCGTCGAGTACGTCAGGAAGAACTACCCCGAGGCCCTGCCCCGCTTCCGGGTGGACCTGCCTCCGGACGACCCCCGGGCGACCGCCTGGAAGGCCGCCGGCGCCTGAGCCCGATCCGGCGCGCAGCCGCCATCGGGAGGCCGAGCCACCCGCACGGGCCGATCGGGCCGTCAGCGCCGCGCCACGATCGGTCGCGGCCTCCAGGGTAAATACGTGGAGATGTCCTGACGCTCCCGGCTACCGTGGTCCATGTCGACACGGGCACGGTCTGACCGGCGGGAATGGCGCCCCCCGGCTGGACACGTGCCGCCTCCGCTCCGGGCGCGGCCCACGCCAGCCCACCCGGAGCCACACCCGGCCCCGATCAGACCTGGACGACCCGCACGCCGGACTCGCCGAGCCGGGCGAGCAGGTCGTCCGGGGCGGTGGAGTCGGTGACGAGCACGTCGATCTGCGACAGCGGGCAGATCCGGGCGAAGGCCCGGCGGCCGAGCTTGGAGCCGTCGGCCACGATCACCACCTGCCGCGCCTTGGCCGCCATGAGATGGTTGATCGCGGCCTCGCCCTCGTTGTGCGCGCTGGCGCCGTGCTCGACGTCCAGCGCGTCCACGCCGAGCACCGCCACGTCGAGCGCGATGCGCTCCAGCATGCCGGTCGCGACCGGTCCCACCAGCTCGTACGACTGCGAGCGCGCCGAGCCGCCGGTCGTGACCACGTGCAGGTACGGCCGGACGACCAGTTCGTGGGCGATGTTGAGGGCGTTGGTGACGACGGTCAGTGCGGGCCCGCGCTGGTCGCCGTGGTCGCGCACGGCCAGCGCGCGGGCCACCTCGGTGGTCGTGGTGCCGCCGTTGAGCCCGACGGTCGAGCCGTCCGGCACCAGCGCGGCGGCGGCGGCGCCGATGCGCAGCTTCTCCGGCGCGTGCTGGGCCACCTTGTAGCGCAGCGGCAGGTCGTAGGAGACGCTGTGCGCGATGGCGCCGCCTCTGGTCCTGGTCAGGAGCTGCTGGGCGGCCAGTTCGTCGAAGTCGCGCCTGATCGTCGCGGTGGAGACCTTCAGCCGCTCGGCGGTCTCGACGACGTCGAGCTGACCGCTCTCGGCGACCATCTCCAGGAGCACGTTCCAGCGTTCGTACCGGTTCACCCCGCAATCATGCAGTTATTGCGCACTTTATGCAAAGATATGCAGCAAATGCTGACCATCTCCTCTGTCACCCTCCCGGTCTCGCCGCTCGGACCGGAGAACCCGCTGCCGCCGCTGCACACGCTGCCCGACCCGCGCGGCGGGCTTGAGACGACCGCGGCGGACGCCGAGATGGCCGCCCAGCTCGCCTACGGGCACGCCGAGTCGCTGCTGCCGTACACCTTCCAGGACGGCTACGGCCGCGAGCGCGCCGACCGGCGGCTCAAGACCGCCGTCCTCGACAACGGGGTGCTGCGCGCGGAGTTCCTGCTGGAGTACGGCGGGCGGCTGCGCTCGCTCGTCCACCACGCCACCGGGCGGGAACTCCTGCACCGGCCGCCCCACCTGCAACTGGCCAACCTGGGCCTGCGCAACGCCTGGTTCGCCGGGGGCGTCGAGTGGAACCTCGGCACCTTCGGGCACACCGCGCTCGCCTGCGCGCCCATGCACGCCGCCCGCCTCACCCGGCCGGACGGGGTGCCGGTGTTGCGTATGTACGAGTGGGAGCGGATGAGGCGCCTGGTCTACCAGCTCGACGCCTGCCTGCCGCCCGGCTCGCCGGTGCTGCTGGTGCACGTGCGCGTCTTCAACCCCTTCCGGCAGGACGCCCCCGTCTACTGGTGGTCGAACGCGGCCGTGCCGCAGACCCCGGACACCCGGGTGCTCGCCCCCGCGAGCCGCGCCTACCACTTCTCCTACGACGGCAGGCTGCGCCGGGTGCCGGTCCCGGACTGGCAGGGCGTCGACCAGTCCTACCCGGGCCGAGGCGAGCAGGCGGCCGACTTCTTCTACGAGATCCCCGACGGCGAGCGCCGCTGGGTCGCCGCCGTGGACGCCGCCGGCGCCGGCCTCGCCCAGGTCTCCACCGGGCTGCTGCGCGGGCGCAAGCACTTCCGGTGGGGGACCACGCCCGCCGGGCGCAACTGGCAGGACTGGCTGTCCGGCCCGGGGCGGCCGTACCTGGAGATCCAGGCCGGGCTGGCGCGCACCCAGCTCGAACACGTACGGTTGCCCGCCCGCTCGGCCTTCTCCTGGACCGAGGCGTACGGGCTGGTCGAGGTCGAGGACGCGCACACCGGCTGGGAGCGGGCGACGGAGACGGGCACGGCGGCCGTCGAGCGGCTGATCCCGCGCGAGCGCCTCCGCGCCTACCACGAGCAGGCCGTACTGCTGGCCCAGGCCCCGCCGGAGGAGAGCCTGCACGCCGGCAGCGGCTGGGGCGCCCTCGAACGCCGGGCCCTGTCCAAGCGGCGCAGCCGCGCCCTGAACCTGCCCGCGACACCGTTCGCCGACGCGACGATCGGCCGCGACCAGCAGTCGTGGCTGTCGCTGGTGCGCAAGGGCGCGATCCCGACGCCCGCGCCCGCGCTGCCGCCCTCCTCCTACAGCGTCGGCCCGGAGTGGCGGGCCCTGCTGGAGGCGACGGAGCCGACCTGGTTCACCCTGTTCCACCTGGGCGTCAACCGCTACCACGAGGGCGATCACGAGGGTGCGCGGCAGGCGTGGGAGGGCTCGCTGGCCTGTGCGCCGAACGCGTGGGCGCTGCGCAGCCTGGCCGTGCTGGAGGACGACCCCGGCGCGCGGGCCGAGCTGTACCTGCGGGCCCACGCCCTCTCGCCCCGGCTGCGGCCCCTGACGATCGAGACCCTCGGATCGCTGCTCGCGGCCGGGCGGCCCGCCGACGCGCTCGCGGTGGTGGACCGGCTCAGCCCGGCCGACCGCTGGCACGGGCGGATCCGGATGCTGGAGTGCCGGGCGGCGCTCGACGACGGCGACCGCGCGCGGGCCGGGCGCGTCCTCGACACCGGGCTCGTCGTGGACGACCTGCGTGAAGGCGAGGAGTCACTCGACGCGCTCTGGTGGGACTACCACGGTCAGGCCCGCTCGCGCTCCGAGCACCGGCTGCCGTGCCGGTACGACTTCAGCGTTTCGCAGTACTAGTGCAGCTTTTCCCGCACTCCTTGCAGGAGTGTGCAGGTTTCTGCGCAAAAACCGTCGCTTTGTGCATGCTGAGATCAAAGCGTTGCATGGACTGCCTTGTTTGCGGCGTTCGCCCCGACTTAGGGTGCGGCCAGAAGTCATCGGGAAAGGTGAACGAAATGCGCGCACCCAAGGCGAGCGCCCGCTTCCTGGCGGCCGGAGTCGTGGCCGCCCTCGCGCTGACCGCCTGCGGCGGCAGCGGCGGCGACTCCGGGTCGCCCGCCTCCTCCGGCAAGGGAGGGGAGTTCACCTACTGGTCGATGTGGCGCGCCGACGAGCCACAGGCCAAGGTGATCAAGGCGGCCATCGACAAGTTCCAGGCCGAGACCGGCACCAAGGTCACCGTCGAATGGCAGGGCCGCGACGTCCGCCAGAAGATCGGCCCCGCCATCGCCGCCAACAAGGCCCCCGACCTGTGGGACCAGGGCGCCGACGTCATCTCGCCCACCGCCCTCGCCGGTCAGGCCGCAGACCTCGCCGACGTCTACGCCGCCGAGGTGCCGGGCGAGGGCAAGAAGGTCTCGGACGTCGTCGACGCCAAGTACCTCGACCAGCTCCCGAAGGACGCGGAGGGCAAGAACCGCTGGATCCTGCCGTACGAGCTCATCTCCGCGCAGCTGTTCTACAACGCCGCCGACCCCGACCTCGCCGACCCGCCCGCGACCTGGGAGGAGTTCATCGAGCTCTGCGACACCCTCAAGGCCAAGGACCGGGCCTGCCTCGCCTCCGACGGAGATCTCAGCTGGGAGAACTTCCTCACCCTCGACTACCTGATCGTCCGCGACAACGGACCCGGCACCCTGGGCAAGATCGTCGCCGACAAGTCCGGCGCCGGATGGGACAACCCGGGCATCCTGGAATCCGCCAAGCGCATGGAGCAGCTCGTCAAGGGCGGCTACCTCATCAAGGGCTACGACGCCAGCAAGTACCCCACGCAGCAGACCAAGTGGGCCAAGGGCGAGGCCGCCTTCCTCATGAACGGCAGCTGGGTGGCCAGCGAGGTCGCCACCCTCGTCCCCTCCGACTGGAAGATGGGTTCCATCCCGGTGCCCCCCACCAAGGGCGGCAACACCGAGGCGGACGCCATCCTGTTCGGCTTCACGGTGCCCAAGCGGGCCAAGAACCCCGAGCCCGCCAAGAGGTTCCTCGCCTACTTCATGAAGAAGGAGAACCTGGAGAAGATCTCCACCGAGGCCAAGAACATCACCCCGCGCGCCGACATCCCCGCCCCCGCCGAGCTGGAGAGCGTCCAGAAGACCCTCGTCGACAACCCGGCCCGCACCATCATGGACGGCGCCCCCGGCGAGTACGGCGACAAGGTCATCTACCCCGCCTTCCTCGAACTGTGGCACGGCAAGATCACGAGTGCGGAGTTCGTGGCCAAGGCCAAGCAGGCCCACATCCAGTACTGGAAGACCGCGGGCTGATGGCCGCCGCCGACCCCCGGCGCCTCGGCCCGCTCGAACGCCAGCGCCGCCGCCTGTTCTGGCCGTTCGTGCTCCCCGCCCTGATCTGCTACGGCGCGCTGTTCCTCGTCCCCATCGGGTACGCCGCCTGGACCAGCCTGTACCAGTGGGACGGCATGGGCGAGATGCGCTGGCGCGGCCTCGGCAACTACGCCGTGCTGCTTGAGGACCCCACCTTCGCCACCTCGACCCTCAACACCCTGAAGATCCTGGTGATCGGCGGGCTCGTCACCTTCCTCATCTCCTTCCTGCTCACCCTCGTGCTCAGGGAGATGCGCGCCAAACTGTTCGCCCGCTCGGTCCTGTTCTTCCCCAACCTCGTCAACGCGATGGTGTTCGGCGCCGTCGCCGGATTCGTCTTCAGCCCCGACGGCCCCGTCAACACCGTGCTCGGCTGGGCCGGCGTCGAG
Source organism: Nonomuraea longicatena (assembly GCF_039525605.1). Lineage (NCBI taxonomy): Bacteria > Bacillati > Actinomycetota > Actinomycetes > Streptosporangiales > Streptosporangiaceae > Nonomuraea > Nonomuraea longicatena. The sequence continues at coordinate 764,764 of NZ_BAAAHQ010000001.1, forward strand.
ACCCCGCCCAAGTGGCTGGCCGTCGACAACGTCTTCCCGCTCATCGTCGCCACCCTGGTCTGGACGGCCACCGGCTACTACACCACGATCATCATGGCCGCCGTCGACCAGATCCCGCCCTACCTGTACGAGGCCGCCGAACTGGAGGGCGCGAGCCCCTGGCAGCGGCTGCGCAACATCACGATCCCGCTGTCGTGGGACGTCATCACCGTCTGCGCGGTGCTCTGGACGGTCAGCTCCGTCAAGGTCTTCGAGCTGATCCTGCTGTTCGGCGGCGGCAACTCCGGCAACCCGCCCACCCAGACCTGGACCACGGCCATGTACGTCTACACCTCGGCCTTCCCCAACAGCTCCGTGCCCAAGATGGGCCTGGCCTCGGCGGCGGCCCTCGTCAGCCTCGCCATGGTCGGCCTGTTCACCCTGCTCCTGCGCCGGATCATGCGGCGCGACCCGATCCAGTACTGAGGTCCCGCCGTGAATGTGAAGCAGTCGCCGATCCGCCGGATCGGCGTGGCCGTCGTCTGGCTGGTCGTCGCCGCGGACATCGCGCTGCTGGCGTGGATCTTCCTGACCTCCGTCCGCGAGACCGGCGCCATCTTCGACGAGCCCTTCGCCCTGCCCGAAGGGCTCGCGCTGGGGAACTACACCGGCGCGTGGACCGACGGCGGATTCGGCTCCGCCGCCCTCAGCAGCGTGCTCATCGCCGTCGTCTCCTCGCTGGCGGCCGTCGCGCTCGCGGCGCCCGCGGCGTACATGCTGGCCCGGCGCAGGACCCGCACCTCCAGCGCCATCACCATGACCTTCGCCATGGGCCTCGGCGTGCCCGGCCAGGTACTGCTGATCCCGCTGTTCGTCGGCATGGCCGGGGTCGGGCTCGTCGACACCTACCTCGGCCTGACGCTCATCTACGTCGGGCTGGCCATGCCGTTCACCGTCTTCCTGCTGACCGGCTTCTTCGCCGGCGTCCCCGTGGCTCTGGAGGAGGCCGCCGCCATCGACGGGGCGACCGGGGTGCGCTCGTTCGTCCGCGTCATCCTGCCCGTCGCCAGAGGCGGGCTCATCACCGCCTTCCTGCTGCAGTTCATCGGAGCCTGGAACGAGACGCTGTTCGCCATCGCGTTCATGCAGAGCGACGACAAGATCACCCTGCCCGTCGCGCTCGTCAACTTCGTCAAGATGCAGCAGTTCAACGGCCTGGACTGGGGAACCATGTTCGCCGGCATGAGCATCATCCTCGCCCCGATGGTCGCCCTGTTCGCCTGGATGGGCACCCGCATCATCCAGGGGATGACCGTCGGGATCGGCAAGTGATCGCCACCCAAAGGAGAAAACCCCCCGTGAAATCCGTTCTCGCCGGGCTGGTCGTCGTCGCGCTGACGGCGAGCCCCGCAGCCGCGGACCCCGTCAGCGGCGCCGGTCACGGCCATGCCGTCCACGTGGACTGCGGCTCGGCCAAGACCCCCAAGGGCAGCGTCGGCCACCCCCTCAACTCCCTCGACCAGGTCAACGCCCTCGACCTCGGTCCCGGCGACCGCGTGCTGTTCAAGCGCGGCTCCACCTGCACCGGCGCGCTCGCGCCGAAGGGCTCCGGCGCCGAGGACCGTCCCATCACGATCGACGCCTACGGCAGGGGCGCCAAGCCCCGCATCCAGGGCGGCGGCGCCGACGACGCCGTCAAGCTGCACAACCAGCAGTACTGGGAGATCGCCAACCTCGACATCGCCAACACCGGCGCAGCCCCCGGCAAGCGCAGGGGCGTGCGCGTCAGCGGCCGCGACGCGGGCACCCTCAGGCACATCGTGCTGCGCGGCCTCGACGTGCACGACGTCAACGGCGACGACTCCAAGGACGAGTACGGCTCGGCCGGCATCACCATGTGGGTCGAGGGCAACACCGTGCCCACCCTCTTCGACGACGTACGGATCATCGGCAACACCGTCACGAGCGTCGACCGCTCCGGCATCTTCCTGTTCTCCACCTGGAACAACTCCGGCTGGGGCCGCGAGCCGGGCAGGCGGCACATCCCCTGGACCGGCGTGAAGGTCAACGGCAACACCGTGACCGACGTCGGCGGCGACGGCATCGTGCTCGGCAGCGTCACCGGCGCCCTCGCCGAGCGCAACCGCGTCCACGGCTTCCAGCGCCGTTCCAAGGGCTACAGCGCGGGCCTGTGGACGCACAACTCCGACGACGTGGTCATCCAGTTCAACGAGGTCTCCGGCGGCGAGACCACCCGCGACGGCATGAGCTTCGACGTGGACGAGAACGGCTTCGGCACCGTCTTCCAGTACAACCACAGCCACGACAACCAGGGCGGCTTCATGCTGTTCTGCAACGCCGGCGGCAAGATCAAGGACGCCGTCGTCAGGTACAACCTGAGCGTGAACGACCACTTCAGGGGCATCGAGAACTGCAGCGGCGGCGTCGAGAGCGCGGCCGTGTACAACAACACCTTCGTCATCGGCGACGGCGTCACCCAGACCGTCATCAACGAGAACAACGCCAACCGGCGCGAGGTCTCCTTCACCAATAACCTGGTCGTGACCCAGGGCACCGGCAAGGCGTACTTCAACCTGCGCTCCGGCGGCTACAAGCTGGAGAACAACCTGCTGTTCAACGTGCCCGTGCCGCCGGGCGCGACCGGAACCGTCACCGGTGACCCGCTCCTGACCGGCGAGTACAAACTGAGCCCCGGCTCGGCCGCGCTGAAGGCGGGCAAGGAGATCGACGACAACGGCGGGCGCGACCACTTCGGCAACCCCGTCACCTGCACGCCCGACATCGGCATGCACCAGCTCACGCCCTGCGACTGACCCGCCCACACCTCGGGGACCACCACATGACCAGCATCCTCCGGAGCGACGTGCTCCGCCTGCCCGCCGCCGAACCGCCCGCCTCCGGCCTGCTGCCGATCCTGCACGGCACCCGGGTCCAGCCGGGCCTGTCCGGCGCCGACGCCGAGATGTCGGCCCAGATCGGCTACGGCCAGCCGGGCTCGCTGCTGCCGTACACGACGCAGGACGGCTACTCGCGCTCGCGCCACGAGCGCGAACTGCCGGTGGTGGTCCTTGAGAACTCCCAGCTCAAAGCCACTTTCCTGCCGGGGTACGGCGGGCGGCTGTGGTCGCTTGAGCACCTGCCGTCCGGCCGGGAACTGCTGCACCGCAACCCGATCCTGCAACCCGCCAACCTGGCGCTGCGCGACGCGTGGCTGGCCGGAGGCGTCGAGTGGAACCTCGGCGCCACCGGCCACTGGCCGCTCACCTGCGAGCCCGTGCACGCCGTGCGGGCGGCACTGCCGGACGGCACCCCGATGCTGCGCATGTACGAGTTCGAGCGGCTGCGGCGGCTGGTGCTGCGCGTGGACGCCTGGCTGCCCGAGGACTCGCCGGTGCTGCTCGTCCGGATCGCCGTCCACAACCCGGCGCCCGCAGAGGTGCCCGTGTACTGGTGGTCCAACATCGCCGTCCCCGAGGCGCCCGACGTGCGGGTCGTGGCGCCCGCCGAACGCGCCTACCACTTCGACTACACGGCCGAACTGCGTGTCGTGGACTTCCCCGAACTCGACGGCGTCGACCGCAGCTACACCGACCGGGTGCCGCGCTCGGCCGACTACTTCTTCGAGATCCCCGGGCAGGAACGCCGCTGGATCGCCGCCCTCGACGGCTCGGGGCGCGGGCTCGCCCAGACCTCGACCGACCTGCTGCGCGGCCGCAAACTCTTCCACTGGGGCACCGGCGCGGGCGGGCGCCGCTGGCAGGAATGGCTCAGCGGGCCCGGCTCCCGCTACCTGGAGATCCAGGCGGGACTGGCCCGGACCCAGCTCGAACACCTGCCGATGCCCGGCCGTACGACCTGGACGTGGGCCGAGGCGTACGGCCTGGCAGAAGCCGACCCGGCCCGTGTCCACGGCACCTGGGAGCAGGCCCGCGCCGCCGCCGCCGAGGCCGTCGACCGGCTGGTCTCCCGCGAGACCGTCGAAGCGGCACTCGGCGTGACGGCCGTCGTGGAGGAGCGGCTGGCCCACGGCTCCGGCTGGGGCGCCCTCGAACTCGCGGCCGGGGCGCTGGCCGACACGCCCGGCCTGCCCTTCGGCGAGCCGGGTGAGGAGCAGCGCCCCTGGTCGGAGCTGCTGGCCACGGGCCGCCTGCCGGTCTGCGACCCGCCCGCCGCACCTGTCACCGGGCCCCGCTGGCGGGCCCTGCTGGAGGCCCACCCGGCCGACTGGCACGCCCGCTACCACCTGGGGCTGGTCCGTTACGCCGACGGAGATCTGGCGGGCGCCCGCGAGGCGTGGGAGGAGTCCCTGACCCTGCGCCGCACCCCGTGGGCGCTGCGCTGCCTGGCCGAGAGCACCCGCCTGGCGTCACACGCCGGACCGGCCGACAGCGCCCGCCCCGCCGGTGAGCCTACCGCCGGGACGGTGCCTGAAACGGTGCCTGAAACGGTGCCTGAAACGGCGGATGGAACGGCCTCCGACACGGTACGGGAATCGGCGAGCGCGGCGGCCGTCGAGACGGCCGGAGTCGCCGACCTGCTTGTGGAGGCCCACACGCTCGCTCCCGGCCTGCTGGAACTCACGATCGAGACGCTGCGCGCGCTCCTCGACGCGGACCGGCCCGCCGACGCGCTCGCCGTCCTCGACGGCCTGCCCGACCACCAGCGCGTCCTCGGCCGCCTGCGGCTCATCGAGGCGAGCGCCGCCCTCGCGACCGGTGACCTCGACCGGGCGGGCACCGTCCTGGAGAGCCGGATCGAGGTGCACAATCTCCGTGAAGGGGAGATGTCCTTGGGCACCGTCTGGTTCGCCTACCACGAGCGCCGTCTGGCGGGCGACGGCGAGATCACCCCCGAGATCAGTGACCGGGCCAGGCGGGAACACCCGCTGCCCGGCGGATACGACTTCAGGATGCAGGAGCGCACATGAAAGAACTTGCCTGGGGCATCGCGGCCACCGGAGGCATCGCCAGGACCGTCGGCGCGGTGATCGCCGCCGAGCCCGGCATGCGCGTGGCCGCCGTGGGCTCGCGCGAGCTGGGCCGGGCCGCCGCGCTCGCCGCCGACCTGGGCGCCGAGCGCGCCTACGGCTCCTACGCCGAACTGTGCGCGGCCCCCGAGGTGGACGCGGTCTTCGTCGCCACCCCGCACGCCCAGCACCTGGAGGTCGCCGAGGCCGCCATCGCCGCCGGCAAGGCCGTGCTGTGCGAGAAGCCGCTCACGGCCAAGCTCGCCGAGGCCGAGCGCATGGTCGCGCTGGCCCGCGACGCCGGTGTCTTCCTCATGGAGGCCATGTGGATGCGCTTCAACCCGCTCATCCGGCGCATCGTCGCCGACGAGCGCTTCGGCGAGATCCGCTCGGTGCAGGCTAGCTTCGGCTTCAACCGCCCCTATGATCCGGCCGACCGGCTGTGGAACCCCGCCACCGGCGGGGGAGCGCTGCTCGACCTGGGCGTCTACCCGTTCGCGCTGGCCCAGCTCATGCTCGGCGAGCCCGAGGAGATGCACCTGACCGGCACGCTCGGCCCCTCGGGCGTGGACGCCGAGGCGGGCGCGCTGCTCACCTACCGGGGCGGTGCCCGCGCGCTGCTCGACACCTCCCTGGTCAGCCCGATGGCCAACAGCGCCGTGATCGTCGGCACCGAGATGCGCGCCGACCTCGACGCCGCCTTCTGGGCGCCGAGCCGCATCGTGCTCACCCGGCCCGGCCACGAGCCGGAGGAGCACCTGCTCGGCTCGGCCGACGGCGGCTACCAGGGCGAGGTGCGCGAGGTCAGGGACGCGCTGCGCGAAGGCAGGACGGAAAGCGCGATCATGCCGCTGGACGACAGCCTCGCCGTGATGCGCCTGCTGGAGGAGGCTAGGCACCGCCTCGGCGCTCGATGATCCGCTCGGCCACCTGCCGCAGGCGCGGCAGCACGGCCGTCACGTCGGCGGCGCGGGCGACGGGGTCGTCCGCGCCGAGGTCGGCGAGGATCTCCCGGAAACCGGGGGACTCCGCGCGGCCGAGGATCCGCAGGCAGCGCGCGTAGGTGACCGCGATCCAGAACATCGCCTCGCGGTGCAGTCCTCGCGCGATCAGTTCCCGGCTGCCGTGCACCGCGATGTGCCTGGCCTGCGGGGAGATGTCGGAGGCGAACGGGTACGGCGCCGCCTCGACGTGCGCGGCCTCGTCGAAGACCGAGGTCAGCGCCGCCAGATGCCGCTCCACCCGGCCCGGACCCAGCCGGGTGGAGCCGAGCAGGTCGAGCAGCTCCTCGTAGAAGGCGGAGAAGCCGTTCTGCATGAGCAACTGCCTGGCCGCCGGGTAGCGCAGCCGCACGGTGGGGTTGCGCAGCCCGGCCGTGAGCAGCACGTGCGTGGTGATCCCCGTGCCGAACAGCAGGGCCATGACCCGCGCGGGGTACGTCCGCGCCGTCGCCGTACCGGACAGGGCCTCCACGACGCGCCGCTCGGCGTGCTCGCATCGCCGCCGCACCCATTCCGCCTGCGCCCAGCGCGGCCCCACGGCGGCCTGCAGCGCCCGCAGCCGCCCGCTCGGGTCGGTCAGCACGTGGTCGGTCTTGAACGCGCCCGCCAGATGGTAGTGGCCCAGCACAGCCTCCGGTGACGGCAGATCCGCCCAGGTCAGGTAGGTGACCTCCAGCAGCGCCCCCTCGCGGCGGAACTTGCCGAGCTTGGGCCGCGCGCCGGGTGCCACGACCATCACGTCCACGTCGGATGCGGCGGGCACCTCGGCGTCGCCGGGCAGCCAGGTGAGCGATCCGCTCAGGAAGGCCCCCTCGTGCGCGGCCTCTGCCGCCCACCGGGCCGCCACGGCGCGGGCGTCGCGCACTCTCACCAGGCTCCCTCCACACAGTGACCCGCACTACGACCCACACAGTGACTACACATACACAGTGACCCACACGGCGACACGGCCCCCAGGGACCCTACCGCGACGCGAACGGCCCGGGGACCTCGAAAGGTCCCCGGGCCGCTCGGCTGCCGGGAGTCGGTCGCGGGTGTCTCAGCCCGCCTTGGCGATCGACTCCTCGAACTCCTGGCGGATCTTGTCGCCGCCGTTGCTCTTCCACTCCCCGACGACGCCGGACATCTCGGTCTGCGAGCGGCGGCCCGCGACGACGTCCTCGACGAACTCGTAGACCTTCGAGGTCAGGGACTGGCCCTTGTCGACGTTCGTCTCGGAGTAGTGGCCGAGGATGGGGCTCGGCACGGAGATCTCCAGCAGTTGCTGCTGGGCGGTGTGGATGGCCTTGGTGGTCTCGTCCTTGCCCGGGTAGTAGAGGAACTCCGGCGACTGCGCCATGAACTTCAGCTGGTTGCCGAAGCCCAGCAGCGGCTCGCCTTCCTTCGTCTTGACCGGGGCGCCCTTCTCCATGTTGTGGTGGGTGCCGGCCACGCCGTAGTTGAGGAAGAACCACTCCTCGCTGCCGAACGGCGCCGCCAGGAAGTCGAGCACCTTGAGCAGCATCTTGACGCGCTTCTCCTCGCCCTTCTTGATGCCGGTGAAGCCGACCGAGCCCCGGGCGAGCTGGTGCACGCCCTTGCCGCCGTCGTGGCCGAAGGGGATGAGGGTGGTCAGCTCCCACACGTCGCCGTAGCCGGGGTTGTTCGGCGTGCCGACCCAGCCCGCGCCCGAGACGACCTGCGCGGCGACCGTGCCCTCGGCGACCTTGGAGGCGATGTCGGTGATCTTGGGGTCGGGGTAGAAGACCCCGGCCTTGAACGCCTTGGTGGCCATCTCCAGCGCCGAGGCGTACTCGGGCGTCTCGAACATGTGCGTCAGCTTGCCGCCCTCAAGGCGCCACACGTTGGCGCCCCGGAAGATCTGGTTGAACTGCGCCACCGCGTTGACGTAGGCGGGCTCCAGCGCCCACTTGCCGCCCTTGGCGTCGGTGAGCTGCTTGAACTTCTCCAGCAGCTCGTCCGGGCTCTTGGCGGTGAAGCCGTCGACGCTGTCCCAGCGCTCCTTGTTGCCCTGGTAGACCTGTCCGAAGTAGCTGTAGGCGACCGGGACGCCCCAGATCCGGCCGTTCATGACCGAGGCCAGCCACGTCATCTCGGGCATGTTGGCCAGGTTCGGGAACTCCTTGACGGCGTCGCCCGACACGTACGGGGTGATGTCGGCGAACAGCGCCTCCGCCATCTGCGCGACCTTGGTGAGGCCCTGGTTGGGGGCCACCCACATGAGGTCCTTGATGTCGCCGCCCGCGACGATGGTGTTGAACTTGGTCGGATAGCCCTCATCGTTGCCGGTGTCGAGCTGGAAGGTCACCCCGAGGCGCTTGTTGACCTCCTGCCAGAAGGAGTTGCCGTCCATCGTCGGCACGACCGGGCCGTCGTAGTAGGTCAGGGCCGTGACGGTGCTGCCGTCGCCGGGCACGTTCGGGACGGTCTTGACGGGGCTGGCGGGGAACTTCAGATAGCCGGGGTCCAGACCCTGGGCGTTGCCCGGCAGATCCGGCGTCGGCCCCGCGAAGGGCACGTACGTGGGCATCTTGAGCGGGCCGCTCGCCGCGCCGGCCTTGGAGCCGGCGGCGCCGCTGCCGCCGCCGTCGGAGCTGCCGCAGCCGGTCAGGACGCCCGCCGCGGTGAGGCCCGCGAGGCCCAGGAAGGAACGCCGGTCGAGTTTCATGGTGCAGGCTCCTTAGCCCTTGATCGCGCCGGTGAGGACGCCCTTGACGAAGTACTTCTGGAGGAAGGGGTAGACGCAGACGATGGGGAGCACTGCGCAGACCAGGACGGCCATCTTGATCGCCTGGCCCGGAGGCAGGGCGGCGATGCCGAGGTCGCCGGCGTTCATTTCGCCCGCGTCGATGATGTACGAACGCAGGATCATCTGGAGCGGGTACTTGTCGGACTCGACGTAGATCATCGCGTTGAAGAAGGCGTTCCAGTAGCTCACGGCGTAGAACAGGCCGACGACCGCGAGGACCGCCTTCGACAGCGGCAGGACGACCCGCCACAGGATCGTGAGGTCTCCGGCGCCGTCCATGCGGGCGGCGTCGAGCAGTTCGTCCGGCACGTTCATGAAGAACTGCCGCACGACGATCACGTTGAAGGCGTTGAGCAGCACCGGCAGTACCAGCGCCGCGTAGGTGTTGAGCATCCCGAGTTCCTTGACCAGCAGGAAGCTCGGGATGATGCCGGGGGCGAACAGGAACGTTCCCAGCATCATCATCACGATCCAGCGGCTGCCGAGGCCGCCGGGGCGGCTGGTGCCGTAGGCGAGCATGATGGTGGCGAGCATGCTGAGCGCGGTGCCGATGCCGGTGACGCCGACCGTCACGAGCGCGGCCTTGGTGACCACGCCGCCCGACAGCAGCACCTGGTAGGCCTCCAGGGTGGGCTCGGACGGGAACAGCACCCAGCCGCCGGACTCACGCAGTTCGTCGGCCCCGGCCAGGCTGGTGCCGACGGCGAGGACGAAGGGGTAGAGCACGAGCAGGCAGATGATGACCAGCGCCAGGCCCTTGACCAGGCGGCCGGCGACGGTGGGCCGTTCCATCCACGGCGGGAGTTCCGGCAGTGCGAACGGATTCCTCATCGGCGGTAGACCCCCTGCTCTCCGAGCCGGTGCGCGAGTTTGTTGGCGGCGATCATCAAGGCGGCGCCGACGATTCCCTTCATCAGGCCGGCGGCGGTGCTGGCCCCCCAGTTGCCGTCGATGATGCCGTTGTAATAGACGTAGGTGTCGATCACCTCTGAGGCGTTCGCGCCGACGAATTTTCGCTGGAGCAGGATCTGCTCGAAGCCGACCGACAGGATGTCGCCGAGCCGCAGGATGAACAGCATGATCAGGATCGGCCGGATACCCGGCAGCGTCACGTGCCAGAGCCTGCGCCACTTGCCGCCGCCGTCGACGGCCGCGGCCTCGTAGAGGTTCTGGTCGACCGCCACCAGCGCCGCCAGGAACATGATCGTGCCCCAGCCGGTGTCCTTCCAGATCACCTCGGCGGTGACCAGGAGGGAGAACATGTCGGGGTTGTTCATGATGTTCAGGACGCCGACGTCGTTCTGGCGCAGGAACATGTTGAGCGAGCCCGCGCCGCCGAACACCTGCTGGAACATCGCGACGACGATGACCCAGGACATGAAGTGCGGCAGGTACACGATGGTCTGCACGAAGCGCTTGAGCCGGTTGCCCAGCATGCTGTGCAGCAGGAGCGCCAGTGCCAGCGGTGCCGGGAAGTAGAGCACGAGCTGCAGGAGGGTGATCTCCAGGGTCCGCAGGACCGCCCGCCAGAAGGTGCTGTCGGACAGCATGGCGGAGAAGTTCTCAAGGCCGACGAACGGGCTGCTGAAGCCGAGGAACGGCGAGTAGTCCTGGAAGGCGATGACGTTGCCGAGCAACGGGACGTAGAAGAACAGCACGAAGTAGAGCGCGCCCGGCAGGGCCAGGAAGAACAGCGTTCTGTCCCGTCTCCAGCGCCCGGCCCGCTTCCCGTTCGCCTCACCTTCGGCACGGCGGCGCCCCTTCGGGGGGCGTACTGGCGACTCGACCGTCGTCACGACTCACCTTCGTCCGGTTTACGGGGGATTGATCCGACATCGTCGGAGATGCAGAGTGCCCTGGTCAATAGTGTTCGCAGTATTTATGAAAGCGACATCTTTAATCACCGTTGTGCACACGTTAGCCTGTCCGCCATGCGACAACCCCATGAGACCGCCTCCGCGTGGGCTCCCGCCGAGCTCGGAAACCACCGCGTCCGCGTCCACGTCGAGGACGGCGCGCGACCGGCGTGGGTGCCGGTGCCGTGGCTGACCCCCCAGCACCACAAGGGCTCCGGGGTTGTCACGACGGCCGGTGGGGAGGAGGTGGGCCGCGCGCACGCCGCCGAAGGCGGCTACGTGTTCGCACCCGTCCTCGGCCCCGGCGAGTACGTGCTCTACTACACGCCCTACCGGGATGTCGCCAAGCCACAGTACCCGCAGCACGACTACCTCGACCCCACCCCTGACCTGCCGGAAGGGGAGCCCGTCCGCTGCCTTGTGGCGGCCTGGGAAGCCCGTACGGAACACGACCGCTACACCGACATGGAACGCCCGGCCCCGCCCCAGGAGGGCCTGCTCGTCTTCGGCGAGAGCCGCGAGCACCCCGTCCGCATGCGCGCGCTGCCCGCCCGCTGGCTGGAGCGCGAGCCCGGCCCCGTCCGCCTGCGGGCCGCGCCCGGCGAGTACCTCGCCTTCCAGATCGGCGTGTACGCCTCCAGGCCGCTGCGCGATGTCCGCGTCGAGTCCGACCTGCCGGGCTTCACCTGCTTCACCCTCGGCGGCAACGATCACCTCGGCCGCGACTTCACCCGCCGCCTCGACGTGCCCGAGCACACAGTGCAAGCGCTCTGGTGCGGAGCGTCGAATTCCGAAAGAGACTTCACTGTCACCGTGACGGCGGAGGACGAGCGCCCGCACACCGTCGCCTTCACCGTCGAGACCGCGGGCGAACCCGTCACCGACGCCGGCGACTCCGACCCCGCCCGCCTGTCACGGCTGCGCTGGCTGAACTCCGGCAAGGGCCGCGACGACACCGTCGTGCGCCCCTACACGCCCGTCACCTGCGACGGCGTCGTGCTCGGCGTCCTCGGCCGTACCGTCACCCTCGCCCCCGACGGCCTGCCCGCCGCGCTGACCTCGTACTTCACCCCCGAGGCCACCGCCGTCGGCGAGCGGCCCACCGAGATCCTCGGCGGGCCGGTCCGCTTCGAGGTGCCCGGCCACGACTGGCACGGCGACGGGGTCCGCGTCACCGCGCACGGCACGGCCGCCGCCTCCTGGACCTCCCGGCTGCGCGCCGGAGCACTCACCCTCGACCTCGACGGCACCCTGGAGTTCGACGGCACGCTGACCTACCGGCTGGAGCTGAGCGCGGCCAAGGCCGTCGAACTCGCCGACACCCGGCTGCGGGTGCCTTTGGCGGCGTTGCCGTACCAGATGGGGCTGGGGCGGGCCGGAGGTGCCCGTGCGGACCTCGACTGGCACTGGGACGTCCGCCGCAACCAGGACGCCGTCTGGATCGGCGACGTCAACGCGGGCGTGCAGGTCAGGCTCAGCGACGAGCACTACGTGCGGCCGCTCAACACCAACTTCTACCACCAGCGCCCGCTCGTGCTGCCGCGCTCATGGCACAACGAGGGGCGCGGCGGCATCCGGCTCACCCGCGACGAACTGCTCTGCCACGGCGGGCCCCGCCGGATGGCGGCCGGCGAGCGGCTGCGCTTCGACGTGCGTCTCACGCTCACGCCGTTCAAGCCGATCGACACCGGCGCCCACTTCACGCAGCGCTACCTGCACGCCTACCGGTCGGCCGAGGAGGCCGCCGCCACCGGCGCGACCGTCGTCAACACCCACCACGCCACCGCGGTCAACCCGTACATCAACTACCCGTTCCTCGCCACGGACCGCCTCCGCGAGTACGTCTCCGACCTGCACGCGGCCGGGCTGAGCAGCAAGATCTACTACACGGTGCGCGAGCTCACCACCCGCGCGCCCGAGTTGTGGGCGCTGCTCAGCCTCGGCGACGAGGTCCTCGCGGAGGGCCCCGGCGGTGGCGCCGCCTGGTCGCGCGAGCACGTCGGCGACGGACGGCTGCCCGCCTGGTTCGCCACCCCGACCGACGACTCCTCACTGATCACCAACGGGAACTCGCGCTGGCACAACTACTACGTCGAGGGCCTCGACTGGCTGGTACGCGAGATCGGGATCGACGGACTCTACCTCGACGACGTCGGCTTCGACCGCGAGGTCATGAAACGGGTGCGGCGCGTGCTCGACCAGCGCCCCCACCCGCTCGTGGACCTGCACTCGGCCAACCAGTTCAACGAGAAGGACGGCTACGCCAGCAGCGCCAACCTCTACCTGGAGCTGCTGCCGTACGTGGACCGGCTCTGGTTCGGCGAGTACTTCGACTACGCCGCCGCCCCCGACCAGTGGCTGGTCGAGACCTGCGGCATCCCCTTTGGCCTCATGGGCGACATGCTGGAAGGCGGCGGACACCCCTGGCGCGGCCTCGTGTACGGCATGACCGCCCGCGTGTACGCGGGCGAGGGCGACCCCCGGCCGATGTGGCGGCTGTTCGACGCCTACCGGGTGCCGCAGGCCCGCATGCTCGGCTACTGGTCGCCGTCGGCGCCCGTGCGCGCCCTCGACGACGACGTGCGCGCCACCGCCTACGTCGGAGAGGAAGGCACCCTCGTCGCGCTCGGGAGCTGGCACGACGGCCCCACCGCCACCAAGCTCGACCTCGACTGGGACGCGCTCGGCCTCGACCCGCGCACCGCCGTACTGCGCTCGCCCGCCGTCGAGGGGCTGCAGGACAGCGGGGTCTTCTCCGCCTACAAGCCGGTCCCGGTGGACGGCGGGCGGGTGCTGTGGGTCAGCGGTCCACGAACTCGTTCTTCCCGATGACCACGATCCCGTCCCTGGTCACCGCGAAGCGCGTGCGGTCGTAGTCGAGGTCGAAGCCGATCCGGGCGCCGTCGGGGATCACGACGTTCTTGTCGACGATCGCCCTGCGGACGACGGCGCCCCTGCCCACCTTCACGTTGTCCATGATCACCGAGTCCTCCACCAGCGCGTGCGAGTGGAGGACCACCCTCGGCGACAGGATCGACCGGGTCGCCGTCGCCCCCGAGACGATCACCCCGGGTGAGACCAGCGAGTCGATCGCCCGGCCCACCCGGTCGCCGTCGTTGTGCACGAACTTGGCCGGGGGCAGCGGCAGGTGCCCGCCGAAGATCGGCCACCGGTCGTTGTACAGGTTGAACACCGGATGCGCCGAGATCAGGTCCATGTGCGCCTCGTAGTAGGCGTCGAGGGTCCCGACGTCGCGCCAGTAACCCCGGTCGCGCTCGGTCGAGCCCGGCACCGCGTTGTCGGCGAAGTCGTAGACCTCGGCCCCGCCCGACTTCACCAGCATCGGGATGATGTCGCCGCCCAGATCGTGCTTGCTCGTCGGGTCGAGCGCGTCCTCCCGCAGCGCCTGGATCATGGCCTGCGTCCTGAACACGTAGTTGCCCATCGAGGCGTACACCTCGCCGGGGGAGTCGGGCAGCCCCGTCGCGTCCTTGGGCTTCTCGCGGAAGGCCGCGATCTTCCGCCCGGCCGGATCGGTCTCGATCACCCCGAACTGGTCGGCCAGCGCCAGCGGCTGCCGGATCGCCGCCACCGTCACGTCGGCGCCCGAGCTCTCGTGCTGCTCGACCATCTGACGCGGATCCATCCGGTAGATGTGGTCGGCGCCGAACACGATCACGTGCTCGGGCATCTCGTCGTAGATCAGGTTCAGGTTCTGGAAGAGCGCGTCCGCCGACCCCGCGAACCAGCGCGGGCCCAGACGCTGCTGCGCGGGCACCGGCGTCACGTAGTTGCCCAGCATCGCCGACAGCCGCCACGTCTGCGAGACGTGCCGGTCGAGGCTGTGGTTCTTGTACTGCGTCAGCACCACGATCTTGAGATAGCCGCCGTTGGCCAGGTTGGACAGCACGAAATCGATCAGCCGGTACATCCCGCCGAACGGCACCGCCGGTTTCGCCCGGTCCGCCGTCAGCGGCAACAGGCGCTTGCCTTCTCCACCGGCCAGCACCACCGCGAGAACACTGGGGGACGTCATGGACAGGAAGCTACCCGTAATCGGGCGTCCTATCGACCACCTGCGGCAGCGGCCCACTAAGGTGGTGACCGTGCGCGTCGATCTGCTGAGCCGTGAGTACCCACCGGAGGTCTATGGCGGCGCCGGTGTGCACCTCGAATACCTCTCCCGCGAACTACGCCGCCTGGCCGACGTACGCGTGCGCTGCTTCGGCGCCCGCCGCGAGGAGCCCGGCGTCAGCGCCTACCGGGTGCCCGGCGGCCTGGAGGGCGCCAACGCCGCGCTCCAGGTGCTCGGCGTCGACCTGGAGATGGCCGCCGCCTGCGACGGCGCCTCCGTCGTCCACTCCCACACCTGGTACGCCAACCTCGCGGGACACCTGGCCAAGCTCCTGTACGGCGTCCCCCACGTGGTCACCACCCACAGCCTGGAGCCGCTGCGCCCCTGGAAGGCCGAGCAGCTCGGCGGCGGCTACGCCGTCTCGTCGTGGGCCGAGCGCACCGCGCTGGCCGGAGCCGACGCGGTCGTCGCCGTGTCCGAGGGCATGCGGCGCGACGTGCTCACCGCCTACCCCGAGATCCCGGCCGAGCGGGTGCGGGTCGTCCACAACGGCATCGACACCGCCGAGTACCGCCCGGACCCCGGCGTGGACGTGCTGCTCAAGCACGGCGTCGACCCCGACCGGCCCTACGTCGTCTTCGTCGGCCGCATCACCCGGCAGAAGGGCCTGGTCCACCTCCTCCACGCGGCCCGCGACCTCGACCCCGCCGCCCAGCTCGTGCTCTGCGCCGGAGCGCCGGACACACCCGAGATCGCCGCCGAGGTGCGCGGCCTGGTCGAAGAACTGGCCCGCTCCCGCGACGGCGTCGTGTGGATCTCCGAGATGCTGCCCAAGCCCGAGGTCGTCCAACTGCTCACCCACGCGCGGGTGTTCGTGTGCCCGTCGGTGTACGAGCCCATGGGCATCGTCAACCTGGAGGCGATGGCCTGCGAGAGCGCCGTCGTCGCCACCGCCACCGGCGGCATCCCCGAGGTCGTCGCCGACGGGGAGAGCGGGCTGCTCGTCCCGATCGACGCCGGGCCGGACGGCGAGCCCCGCGACCCGGCCCGGTTCGCCGCCGACCTGGCCGCGCGCGTCAACGCCGTCCTCGGCGACCCGGCGCTCGCCCGAGACCTGGGCGTGGCCGGGCGGGTGCGGGCCGTCGAGCACTTCTCCTGGGAACACGTCGCCCGCCGTACCCACGAGTTGTATCTCGAACTCACCGGCTGAGCCGCACCGGCGACCCGAGCTCAGCGGGCCGAGATGTAGTGGAGGATCACGTTGTGCACGTGGTGGGCCTTCTCGCTGCCCCGGAAGTCGACCTCGTAGGTGTGGGTGCCGACGTGGACGGCGATGGCGCCTGAGGAGAAGAACCCGCCGGCGAGCGACTTGTTGCTGACCACGCTCACCGCGGAGATCTTGCCGTAGGGGATGCTGGTGATCGCGATGCGTTTGCCGACGAACGACTTGTCCTGGACGATCACCCGGCGGTCGGTCAGCCCCAGAAACCCGGTGCCGGTGCCGATCGCGTCGTAGACGGCGATGATGCGCTCACCCGGCATCAGGCCGCTCTCGATCTGCCTGAGCTGCTCTTTCCTGTCGTACGGGATGTCAGCCATACCCGGACAACGAACGATCTTCCACCTGTCGTTCCTGGGGGCGCGCCGCGCCCCCAGGAAGGGTCAGGCGCGCTCCAGCACCACCACCGGGATCGGGCGGTCGGTCTTGAGCTGGTAGGAGTCGTAGTCGGGCCACGTGGCGGTCATCAACGCCCACAGCTCGGGTTTCTCCTCGTCGGTGGCGGTACGGGCCCGCGCCCGGAAGCGGTCGGCCTTCACCTGCACCTCCACCTCGGGGTCGGCCAGCAGGTTGGCGTACCAGTCCGGGTCCTCCGGCGCGCCGCCCTTCGAGGCGACCACCACGTAGGAGTCGCCGTGGGGCTGGTAGATGAGCGGAGTCGTGTAGGAGCGGCCGGAACGGCGGCCGCGCGTGGTCAGCAGCAGGATGGTGGTGCCGTTCCAGTCGTGGCCCTCTGCGCCACCGGTCCGCTGGTAGGTCTCGACGTGTTCCTTGCCATAGAGCATGCGGATCCGATACCCCGCGGGGGCGTGGTCGCACCGCTACCGTCCAGGGTCTGTACGGGAAGTTGACGCCGCGAACACCTTGGACCGGCTCGAACCGGCGGCCCCGTCACACTGGAGTTCGAGCCACCGACGGCCCGCCGCCGACCTCGGGTCAGAGCATCGGCTTCTGGTACGCGCGCACGTGGTCGACGACCAGTTCGGCCGGGAACCTCGTGCCCGCGTCCGGCAGGCCCACCCACTCCGGGCCGCCGACCGCCAGGTTGAGGATCAGCGTGTGGGCGTGCCGGTAGGACTGCTCCCACGACGTTCCCGCCTGCGCGGCCGTCAGCGTACGGGTGACGACGCCGTCGATCGACCACTTGAGGTAGCCGTCAGGCCCGGCGTCCCAGTCGACCGCGTAGGTGTGGAACCCGTCCACCCGCCCCCCGCCCGGGATGGTGGCACTGTCGCCGAAGTGCAGGTACGGATCACCGCCGTGCGCGTGCTGCTCGGCCAGCGTCGGATGATCGCCCCTGATCTCCACGACGTCGATCTCGCCGCTCCTCGGCCACGGGACGGTCGGGTTGTTGTGGCCGACGGTCCAGAACGCCGGCCACAGGCCCTTGCCCAGCGGCGCCTTCATCCGCACCTCCAGCCGCCCGCCCGTCTGCGACCAGGCGACCCGGCTCTCGGTGGCCCACTCGATCATGGTCAGGCGGGCGCTCGCGTACTTGCACTCCTGGGTGCCGCAGAGGGCGCCGGGCGTGACCCGGTCGTCGGCGGTCAGCACCAGGTGGCCCTGGCCGTCGAGGCGGGCGTGGTCCATCTTGTACTCGGCGATCGTGCCGGTGCACGCCTGCCGCCAGCAGGGGTCGTTGAACCAGACGGGCGTGCTCAGGCCGTGGTTGGGGCCCGCGCCCGCGGGGCCGTCGAAGTCCTGGGAGAAGGTGACGGGGTTGTCGGCGGCGGTGACGGTGAACGACTGTCGCGGCGTGAGATTCGTCCAGACGCCGCCGGACAGGTAGGCGAAGAAGTAGGTGTAGCGGCCCGGGGGGTAGGAGCGGGGGTCGGACGTGAACGTCGTCCCGCCGGTGCCGAGGGTGGCCGGCCTGGCGCCGGGGAAGTCCACGATCTGGTCGGCGGCGTCGCGGACGGCGATGGTGATCACATCGGCCTGCAGCGGCCCCGAGGCGCGGACGCTCGCGGTGGCCGTGATCGGCCGACCCGCCGTGGGGGAGGCGCTGCTGATAGTGAGGGAGTCGACGGTCACCGTCGGGGCGGCGCTCGCGGGCAGGGCGGGTAAGGATGCCGCCCCGAGGGCGGTGATGAGGATCAGCGCGCGGACCAGGGTGCGCATGTTCGGGGTTCTCCTTGCTTGGTCGTCCGGCAGGTAGTGATCATCTTCCTGGGCATCATGAGATATCCGGAAATCAAGCGTTCCAACGCCGGGGAGCACGGCCGGGTAGGGGGCTGAGGGGGTGTTGCTGTCGTCCGGGGGGCTACAGGAGGGCGCGGGCGGTCGTCGTCAGGTTGGGGGCGGCGTCGAGGGTGCTGATCCGGAGGGCGGTCTCGGGGGTGCGTTCGCGGATGTCGCGCTCGCGGATGGCGAGGACGGCGGGCGTCGCCGTGCCACCGCCGTAGCTGGAGGCGACGGCGGCCGAGACCGCGTGCCGTACGTCGGCGACGACCGTCCGTGCCGTGTGCCCCCGACCGGCGACGGCGAGGCGGCCGAGCAGGGCGGCGAAGCGCAGTTCGGCCGCCGGGCGCTGCCGGACCGGCGCCGGCCGGTCGAGCCAGAAGACCGCCCCCGCCAGGAAGCAGTCGTAGGGCAGCGCGCGGGCCGCGCCCGTCAGCAGTGTGCCGAACTCGGCCAGGTCGGTGTCAGGCGGCAGGTCGGTCGTGACGAGCATCGGCACGATGAGCGAGTCGAGCATCAGCAGCACCCTTCCGTCAGGTCGCTCATCGTAGGCGCGCCCACCGACAATTCTCCGCCGCCCGGACCGCTGTTGGTCAGGGCTTGGTCCAGACGAGGGAGTACCGCCAGAGCGTGTGCCTGCGGTAGCGCGCGCCGGGAAGCAGCCTCAGGCCCTCACGGCGCACCTGCGACCATGACATGGACGGCTCGGCGACGGGCGCGGGCGACTGGTCGTAGCCGTGCACGCGGTACAGGACCTGGTGGGTCACGACACTCGCGGCGTCGTAGACCCAGTCGAGCGGGGTGCGGTTGGCGGCGACGCCGACGACGACCAGCCGGCCGCCCGGCCTGAGCAGGTCGGACATGCGCCGGAGGGCGGCGGTGAAGTCCATGTGGTGGATGACGGCGACCGTGCTCACGAAGTCGAAGCCCTTGTCCGGCAGGTCGCAGGTCAACAGGTCGCCCTCGACGTAGCGCAGGGAGGGGGCGAGCTTCCGGGAGAGGGTGACCATCTCGGGCGACAGATCGAGCCCGGTGACCCGGCCGGACATCGTGGCGAGCTTGCGGGTCAGGAGCCCGTCGCCGCAGCCGATGTCGAGGGCGTCGGCGCAGTCGCGGGGCACCTGTTCCAGGATCAGCGGGTGGAAGGCGATGTTGTGATTCCACGGCATCGCGTCACACTACAGTGATCGGATGCGAACCCTCCTGATCAACGGCGTCGTG
>NZ_BAAAHQ010000001.1:784125-803145 GCF_039525605.1 Nonomuraea longicatena
ACCTGCTCGACGAGAAGGGGGTGCCGGGCGCGGTGATCGACGTCGACTGGCTGCGCCGTAGCTGGCCCAGCCCGCCGGACGACCCGTTCAACCACGCCGTGACACTGCGCAACCTGGCGCCGGTGGCGCGCAACTTCCGCGCGGGCGGAGCCGAGCGGCTGATCCTCGCGGGTGTGATCGAGAGCGTCGCCGAGCGCGACGACTACGCCCGCGCGCTCGCGACCGTCCCGGCGGAGCAGATCGATCCGATTGATCCGGCCGACCCGGCTGATTCGGCCGGGCGCACCGGGCGGATCCCGCACACCGCGCCGACCGGGGCGGCCGAGTTGACCGTGTGCTGGGTGCGGGTGCCGATCAACGAGGTGCACCGCCGATTGCGCGGGCGGCACGAGAACGGCTCGGACGAGCTCGAATGGTACCTGAAGCGGGCGGTCGAACTGGAAAGCGTGCTGGCCGGAGCGGGTGTGGCGGACTTCACGGTGGACGGTTCGCTCGGCTCCCCGCAGGAGGTGGCGGCCGAAATCCTGCGGATCTGGGGGTGAAAACCCTTGCACAGGCGCTTACCCGGATTTACGATCCGCGTAATTCTTAGGAAACCTTCCTTAAAGAAAGGTCTTCCAAGTGCGCCGATCATTCACCTCCCTGATCGCCGTCCTCCTCCTCATGGCCCTGTCCACGCTCCCCGCCAATGCGGCGGGGCGCCTGCTGGCCGCCGTCACCCTGTCCGGGACGAATGCCACCTTCCTGGTCAGTAATCCGGGCACCGCCGCCGTCTCCGGCTGGACACTCGTCTTCGAGTTACCCGCCGGCGTGACCGCGAGCAGTCCGCAGAACGGCTCCATCCGCCAGAACGGCACCCGCGTGACGTTCACCCCCGCCTACTACATCGACACCGTCCAGGCGGGGCGCAACACCGAGCCCTACAGCCCGAAGGTCACCTTCAGCTCCGCCGTACAGCCGACGAGCTGCACGATCAACGGAGCCAACTGCGACGGCACCGGCGGTGAGCCGCCACCGGCCGCGCCCCTGACCGCCACCTACGACGTCGCCGGCACCTCGGCCAAGTTCGTCGTCGCCAACAACGGCACGACCCCGATCACCAACTGGTCGATCGTCTTCGACCTGCCCGCCGGGGTCACTGCGGGCAACGCCCAGAACGGCGCCATCAGCCAGAGCGGGCGCACGGTGACGCTCACCCCCGCCCACTACAACGGCACCATCGCGGCCGGCCGGACGACCGAGCCGTACAGCCCGACGTTCACCGTCAGCACCTCGGGCGCCGAGCCGACGAGCTGCCGGGTCAACGACGTCAACTGCGACGGCACGCCGGACACCCCGCCAGGGGCGCCGGGCAACCTGCGCTCGCCGGTCAAGACCACGCGGACGGTCTCGCTCGCCTGGAACGCCGCGACACCCGGCAGCCTGCCGATCACCGGCTACGAGGTCTACAACGGCACGGCCTCGGCCGCCACCGTCAGCGGCACCGAGGCCACGGTCACCGGCCTCACGCCCAACACCTCGTACACCTTCACCGTCAAGGCCAAGGACCGCAAGGGCACGCTCTCGGCGGCCAGCGCCCCGGTGACGGTCGTCACCAACAACCCCGCCAACGACACCCAGCCGCCCACGGTGCCGGGCAACCTGCGCTCGACGGCGAAGACGAACTCCACCGTCACGCTGGCCTGGGACGCCTCCACCGACAACACCGGCGTCGCCAACTACGACGTCCTGAACGGTACGACGGTGGTCGCCACGGTCACCGGCACCACGACCGTCGTGACGGGGCTGTCGCCCTCCACGGAGTACGCCTTCAGCGTCCGGGCCCGCGACTCCTACGACAACCTGTCGGCGGCGAGCACCGTCGTCCGGGTGACCACCTCCGACCTCGTCGACGGCCACGCCCGCGTCGCCTACTTCGTCCAGTGGGGCATCTACGGCCGCCAGTACTTCGTGAAGAACATCGACACGACCGGCGCCGCCGCCAAGCTCACCCACATCAACTACGCCTTCGGCAACATCGACCCGGTGAACCTGACCTGCCTGCAGGGTGTCACCAAGGGCACCACGTCCAACCCGCAGGACCCCAACCAGGGCGACGGCGCGGGCGACGCCGAGGCGGACTACGCCCGGCCCTTCAGCTCCGGCCAGTCGGTGGACGGCGTCGCCGACAGCGGCTGGGACAAGCTCCAGGGCAACTTCAACCAGTTCAAGAAGCTCAAGGTCAAGCACCCGCACCTGAAGGTGCTGATCTCGCTCGGCGGCTGGACGTTCTCCAAGTACTTCTCGGACGTCGCGGCCACCGACGCCGCCCGCAAGAAGTTCGTCTCCTCCTGCATCGACATCTACATCAAGGGCAACCTGCCGCTCTACAACGGCTACGGCGGCCCCGGCACGGGTCTCGGCGTCTTCGACGGCATCGACCTCGACTGGGAGTGGCCCGGGGCGGAAGGGCACGCGGGCAACCACATCGGCCCGAACGACAAGGCCAACAACACGCTGCTGATCGCCGAGTTCCGGCGCCAGCTCGACGCGCTGTCGGCGACCACCGGCAAGCGCTACCTGCTCACCTCGTTCACGCCCGCCGACCCGGTCAAGATCGCGGCCGGGTGGGACCTCCGGGCGATCGCCGGGGACCTGGACATGATGAACATCCAGGGCTACGACTTCCACGGCGCGGGCAGCGACAACTCCTGGGAGCCGAACAGGACCGGTCACCAGGCCAACCTCCACCTCGACACCGACTCGCCGTACAACCCGGACTTCAGCCTGGAGAAGGCGGTCGACGTCTATCTGAACGCCGGGGTCAACCCGCGCAAGCTCAACGTCGGCCTCGCCTACTACGGGCGCGGCTGGAAGGAGGTCGCCGCCGGCGGCAAGAACGGCGAATGGCAGACGGCCAACGGCGCGGCCCAGGGGCAGTTCCCCGAGGAGGCCGGCAACCGGGGCTACAGCAACCTGGTCGCCGGAGTGCCCGGCTGTACCGTCTACCACGACGTGCAGGCCGTCGCCACGTACTGCTACACCGGTGCCAACGGGCAGTGGTGGTCCTTCGACGACGCCTGGTCGATCGGCAAGAAGGCCGCCTGGCTGCGTAGCAAGAACCTGCTCGGCGCGATGATCTGGGAGCTGTCCGGAGACACGGGCGTTCTCACGACCGCGCTGGACACGGGCCTGCGGTAACCAGGGGCGGGCCGCCCGTCTCCGGGCGGGCGGCCGGTCCTCGGCTCAGCGGCGCCACTCGTCCTCGATGGCGGAGTGGACGATACTGTCGCGCCAGCCCTGCGGCGTCGGCAGGTGGTGGCGGATGCGGCCCTCCTCGACCATGCCAGCCGTCAGCATCGCGAGCTGGGCCGGGACGTTCAGCGGCGAGCGCGCACCCCAGATGCGGTGCAGGCGCAGTTCGCGGAAGCCGAAGGCGAGCAGCATGCGGATCAGGTGGGTGCCGATGCCGCGCCCCCACTGGTCGGGGCGCAGCCCCAGCCCGATCTCCGCGCTGTGCGGGTGCTCGGCCTCGATGCGCAGGCGGGCGACCCCGATCACGCCGTGGTGGTCGGGGTCGGTGACGGCCAGGATGTAGAGGCGCCGGGGCTCGGCCCCGGCGGAGGTCACGGCCTCCTCGACGATCGCGGCGACCTCGTCGAGGCTGCGCGGATCGAACGGCAGGTACTCCGTCGTCGCCGGATCGCCGTAGACGGCGTGCAGCGCGGCGACGTCATCGGTGGACACCTCGCGAAGCCCGAGGTGCTCGCCGACAAGGTGGACACGCTGCATGGGCGAACCGTAACGTGTCCGGCGCGATCTTCACAAGTGCTGTCAAGTCGCCAGTTGACTGCCGTAAGCCCGGGCGACAAGCTCGGCCATCGCGCCGTGCGCGCCGAGTGGTGCCGCATGGCCCGCCTTGATCGACTCGGCGGCCTGTTCGAGCAGGTCGTCGGGTGTTTCGAGGACGCACGGGGCGATGGCCAGGCGCTCCGCGCCCGCCGCGCGCAGCCGTTCGGCCGCGACCTTCACCCCCGGCTCGCTGTCGAGCGAGGCCGCCACGACCGGCAGCGTCAGCCGGGCGGCGAGCAGGACGGCCGTCGGCTGGGCGGAGATCACGGCCTGCTCACCGCCGAGCGTGGCGAGGATCACCGCGTCGACGGGGGAGTTGACGTTCAGCAGCCGCACCCGGTCGGCCCGCGCGAGTCCGCGCTCGGCCAGCCTGATGTGCAGCGCCTCCGCCATCAGCGGGTGAGGGCCCAGCGCGTCGGTGACGACCGCGCCCTCGTGGCCCGCGACGGCCTTGCCGATCTCGGCGAGTATCTCGGGGTCGTCCCACACCAGCAGCGGGACGACGACGCAGTCGCGCTCTTCCGGCAGCGACCCGGTCAGGTCGGTGACGGTGCACAGGCGCAGCTCGATCTGCGGGTTGTCGACGCGGACCACGGCGGCGATGTCCTCGGCCACCCCGTCCACGCCGCCCGGGCAGACGAGGACCAGCACGGGTGCGTCCGGGGGCAGCGAGGTGGGCACCGGGCGGCGGTGGCGTCCACCGCCGCGCCTGGGGGAACGTTCACGAACGGGCAGGCTCACAGGCGCGCAGTTTATGCCCATTCATGGACCCGTGTACGGAGAACCAGCGGCGATTCGATCACGAACCTTCGAAATCCGTTTCGCGCCGGGCGGCGTTGGCAGCCGCCGCCCGGCGCCCTTCCGCGGGGTCAGGACTGCTGCGGCTGCCTCACCGGTGCGTCCTCTGCCGGGCCCTCGCCGGCAGGGGCATTGGCAGGGGCGCCGGTGGAGCGGTCGGCAGGGGCGTCGGCGGGGTCGCTGGCAGGGTCGCTGGCAGGGTCGCTGACAGGATCGCTGACAGGGGGCGCGATGGCCAGGCCGACGGTGGTGACCGCGAGCGCGGCCACGACGTACAGCGAGACGGCCAGGGTGCTGTCGTAGACGGCGAACAGCTTCACCGCGATGATCGGGGCGAGCGCCCCGCCGACGATGCCCGCCACCTGGTAGCCCATCGAGGCGCCGCTGTAGCGCAGCCGGGTGCTGAACAACTCGGCGATGAAGGCCGCCTGCGGGCCGTACATGGCGGCGTGGGCGACCAGCGCGACCGCGGCGGCGAGCGCGATCAGCGGGAAGGAGCGGCTCTCCAGCAGCGGGAAGAAGGCGAACACCCAGACGGCGGCGCCCGCGACCCCGGCCAGGTAGACCGTGCGGCGGCCGAGCCGGTCCGACAGCGCGCCGAAGGCCGGGATCAGCACGAGTTGCAGCGCCGAGCCGATGAGCACCGCGTTCAGCCCGACCGAGCGGTCCATGCCGAGCGGGCCGGTCAGGTAGACGAGGATGTAGGCGGTGAAGGTGTAGAAGGCCACGTCCACGCCGATGCGGGCGGTGAAGGCGGACACCAGTGCCCTCGGGTGGGTTCTGACGACCTCGACCAGCGGCATCCTGGGCCGCTCCGCGCGCTCGCCGAGCTCGGCGAACTGCGGCGACTCGGCGACGCGGCGCCGTACCCAGAAGCCGACCAGCACCAGCACGCCCGACAGCAGGAACGGCACCCGCCAGCCCCACTCCAGGAACGCGGCCTCGGACAGCGTCAGCGACAGCACCGTGAGCAGCGCCGTGGCGAGCACGTACCCGGCGGGCACGCCCACCTGCGGCCAGCTCGCGTTGAAGCCGCGCCGGCGCGGGTCGCCGTGCTCCATGGTCATGATGACCGCGCCGCCCCACTCGCCGCCGAGGCCGAGGCCCTGGACGAAGCGCAGGGTCACCAGCAGGATCGGGGCCGCGACGCCGATGCTGTCGAAGCCGGGCAGGACGCCGATGAGGAACGTGGCCACGCCCATCATCAGCAGGGTCACCACCAGGACGTTCTTGCGGCCGGCGCGGTCGCCGAAGTGGCCGAAGACGACGCCCCCGAGCGGCCGGGCGACGAAGGCGACGGCGTTGGAGGCCAGGGCGGCCAGGGTGGCGTTGAGCGGGTCCATCGACGGGAAGAACAGCTTGCCGAAGACCAGTGTCGCGGCCGTGGTGTAGAGGAAGAAGTCGTACCACTCCAGAGACGTGCCGATCAGGCTGGCGAGGATCACTCGCCGTGTCTGTTGGGGGGAGCCAGACATGGCATCGCCTTTCGTCGGTTTCTCTCAACGTAAGGATCGTTGAACAATTCGACAAGGGGTTTGTTGGATGATTTCCTGTCGTCTGTGGACAACGCGCTTGCGGATCTCGAACACGATCGGTCCAGGCTCGGGCGCAGCAGCACGGCAGAACGGGTCGCCGACATCCTGCGCGAGCGCATCATCGAGGGGTTCTTCCGGCCGGGCCAGCGGCTGTCGGAGGAGGCCATCGCCGAGGCCCTCGGCGTCTCGCGCAACACCCTGCGGGAGTCCTTCCGGCTGCTCGGCCACGAGCGGCTGCTCGACCACCGGCTCAACAGAGGCGTGTTCGTGAGGGTCCTTTCGGCCGAGGACGTCGCCGACCTCTACCGCGTACGGCGCGTCCTCGAACTGGCCGCCGTCAGAGGCCGTCTCGCCGGCACCGCGCTCGCGGTCACCAAGGAGGCCGTGGCCGACGCCGAGCGGGCCGCCTCGGCGGGCGACTGGCAGGGCGTCGGCACCGCCAACATCCGCTTCCACCAGGCGCTCGTCGGCCTCAACGGCAGCGCCCGCCTCGACGAGGCCATGCGCCAGCTCCTGGCCGAGCTGCGGCTGGTCTTCCACGTGATCAAGGAGCCGCGCGTCCTGCACGAGCCGTTCGTCGCCCGCAACCGGCGGCTGCTGGAGCTGATGGAGGCGGGCCGGGCAGACGAGGCCGCCGCCTATCTCGCCGCCTACCTCGACGACGCCGAACGCCTGCTGGTGCAGGCCCACCGCGCGGGCTGAGGCCAAGACGTTACGGAAGAGCCGATATCGAACGCGTGTTTGACTGTATGCGTACAATCGGCCGCATGATGGTGCCCTTCCAGGCGTCGCTGCTCGACCTGTACCCGTCCGGCGGCCACCGCCCGCTCACCCCGGCCCGGACCCACCTCGGGCGCGGGGCCTGGATCGACGTGCTCCCCGGCTGGCTCCACGGTGCCGACGCGCTGTTCGACCGGCTCGTCGGCGGCGTCCCGTGGCGGGCCGAGCGGCGCATGATGTACGACCGGGTCGTCGACGTCCCCCGGCTGCTGAAGTTCTACGACGAGGGCGAGCCGCTGCCCGACCCCGCCCTGGAGTCGGCCATGGCCGCCCTCAGCGAGCACTACGGGCCCGAACTCGGCGAACCGTTCCGCACGGCCGGGCTGTGCCTCTACCGCGACGGCCGCGACAGCGTCGCCTGGCACGGCGACACCATCGGCAGGAGCGCCACCGAGGACACCATGGTCGCGATCGTCTCCGTCGGCAGCCCGCGCAGCCTCATGCTGCGTCCGCGCGGGGGCGGCCCCTCGCTGCGCCGCGACCTCGGCCACGGCGACCTGATCGTGATGGGCGGAAGCTGCCAGCGCACCTGGGAGCACGCCATACCCAAGACCGCCCGGCCGTGCGGCCCGAGGATCAGCGTCCAGTTCCGCACCCGGGGCGTGCGCTGAGCGGTCAGCGCAGCAGGCGCAGGCGGGCCAGGCGGCCCTGCTCTCCCGACGCCCAGCACGACAGGTCGGCCGTGCACGCCACCGTGTCGAACGAGCCCGTGTCGAAGGTGTGCCAGCTCCTGCCGCCGGTGAAGGAGACGTCGCTGCCCGTGGGGCCCACCGCCAGCGCCGCGTGCGGCAGCAGGCTCACCCCCGACCGGTACGCCGGAGGCGGCGCGTCCGCCTCGGTCCAGGTGGCGCCGCCGTCCCGGGTGGTGGCCGCGGCCGACGGCGACGCCTCGCCCGTCCGGTAGTCGCCGCCCACCGCGATCCCGTGGCGCGGCCCCCTGAAGGCCAGCCCGAACACTCCCTTGGCCGGGTCGCCGCCGGGGATCGGCGTGTCGGCGACCGTCCAGGTCCGGCCCCGGTCGCCCGAGTGGAACACCCGGGCCCGCGCCGCCCCGCCGCTGGCCATCCAGGCGTCGCGCCCGCCAGACGTCGTCAGGCACTGCCCGCTCGCGGCGAACCCGGCCTCGCCCGGCAGCGCCTCCGGCATCCCGTCCGGCGGCAGCACCCGCCAGGTGCGCCCGCCGTCACGCGTCGACAGGATCCGGAACCTGCCGTCCACCGGGTCGCTCATCGCGAGGCCGTTGCGGCGGTCGAAGAAGGCCATGCAGTCGTAGAAGGCGCGGGGTTCGTCGTTCCTGAACGTCTCGGCCCAGGTGCGGCCGCCGTCGTCGGTGCGGTAGACGCGCGAGTCGGCGCCCTCGCCGATCGACAGGACCACGGCGCTGTCCGGGCCGAACGCCTCGATGTCGCGGAACTGCAGGCTCTGCGTTCCCGTCGGGGAGACGTTCTGCCACGTACGGCCCCCGTCCACGGTACGGATCACCGTACCGGCCGAGCCGGAGGCCCACACCACCCGCCGGTCGACGGCCGACAGCCCCCGCAGCCGCGCGCTCACCCCGGTGGCCTTGGGCTCCCAGCCGAGCCGGACCCCGGCCGCGAGCCCCGTGAGGGGACGGTCGTCCGTACCGCCTCTGAGCACGGGCGCCGGTGCGGCCGGGCCGAGGGCAGGCGTGGGCGCGGTCGCGCCGGACGCGGGTACCGGCGCGGTCGCGTCGAAGGCGGGCACGGCCTGGGCCGGGAGCGGGGCGGTGAGCACGGCGGCGCAGGCTGCGGTCAGTGCGGCGATGCGCAGACCCATGGGTAACGTCATGCCGCGCAACCTAACCCACGCCGCCACCGAGGGTCTACGGCCGCTGTCAGCCCCAGGAGGCGACGAGCTTGTCGTAGTCGAGTGTCTGCGGCTTGCCGCGCTCGTCGGCGAGCTTGGGGGCGGGAGCGCCGGGCTGGGCCAGCCAGTACGCGGGGTCGCGCTCCGGGTTCAGCTTGGGCGCGCACGCGCCCCCGTATCCGCGCCGCTCCAGCCGCGACAGGATGTCGTCCTGCTGCTTGGCCAGGTTGTCCATCGACTGCTGCGCGGTCGTCTCGCCCGTGACCGCTGTCGCCACGTTCTGCCACCACAACTGGGCGAGTTTGGGGTAGTCGGGGACGTTCGTGCCGGTCGGCGTCCACTGCTTGCGCGCGGGCGAACGGTAGAACTCGATCAGCCCGCCGTACTTCGCGGCGTTCTCGGTGAAGTGGTCGCTGCGCACGTCGGAGTCGCGGACGAAGGTGAGCCCGACGATCGACTTCTTCAGCGACACGGTCTTCGCCGTGACGAACTGCGCGTAGAGCCAGGCGGCGGCCCGTCGCTCCGGCGGGGTGTTCTTCAGGAAGGTCCACGCGCCGACGTCCTGGTAGCCGAGCTTGTTTCCCTCCTTCCAGTACGCCCCGTGCGGGCTCGGCGCCATCCGCCACCTGGGCGTGCCGTCGGCGTTGACGACGGGCAGCCCCGGCTTGGCGAGGTCGGCGGTGAACGTCGTGTACCAGAAGATCTGCTGGGCCACCTCGCCCTGCGCGGGCACCGGCCCGGACTCGCTGAAGTTCATGCCCGCGGCCGACCTGGGCGCGAAGCGCTTGAGCCAGTCGACGTACTTGGTGAGCGCGTACACGGCGGCGGGCCCGTTGGTGTCGCCGCCCCGGGTGACGGAGGAGCCGACCGGGCGGCAGTTCTCGACGCGGATGCCCCAGTCGTCCACGGGCAGGCCGTTGGGCAGCCCGGGGTCGCCGTTGCCCGCCATCGACAGCCACGAGTCGGTGAAGCGCCAGCCCAGCGACGGGTCCTTGCGCCCGTAGTCCATGTGGCCGTAGACCTTCTTACCGTTGATCTGCCCGTTTCCGTTGACCTTGTTCGTGAAAAAATCGGCTATATCCTCATAAGCCGCCCAATTCACTGGCACGCCCAGCTCGTAGCCGTACAGCTCCTTGAACTGCTTCTTGATCGCCGGATCGGTGAACCAGTCGTACCTGAACCAGTACAGGTTCGCGAACTGCTGGTCGGGCAGCTGATAGATCTTCTTGTCAGGCCCGGTCGTGAAATCGATCCCGATGAAGTCGTCCAGGTCCAGCGTCGGCGACGTGACGTTCTTGCCCTCGCCCGCCATGTAGTCCGACAGCGGCACCACGTAGTCGCCGCGCGCGTGCGTCCCGATCAGGTCGGAGTCGTTGACGTAGGCGTCGTAGATGTTCTGGTCGCCCTGGATCTGCGTCTGCAGCTTCTCGACCACGTCCCCCTCCTGGATCAGGTCGTGCCTGAGCTTGATCCCGGTGATCTCGGTGAAGGCCTTGGCCAGCTTCTGCGACTCGTACTCGTG
The DNA here is from genome assembly GCF_039525605.1 of Nonomuraea longicatena. NCBI lineage: Bacteria > Bacillati > Actinomycetota > Actinomycetes > Streptosporangiales > Streptosporangiaceae > Nonomuraea > Nonomuraea longicatena. Next base: position 794,419 of record NZ_BAAAHQ010000001.1, read on the forward strand.
CGTGGTGATCGTCTCCGACACCACGTTGATCTCCATGCCCCGGTACGGCGCCGCCGCCTTCGTGAACCATTCCATCTCGGCGAGCTGCTCCTGTTTGCCCAGCGTCGAGGGTGTGAACTCCGTGTCCACCCATCGGCGGGCGGCGGCTTTGCCGTCCTCCTCGCGGAAGTCGCTCGCCAGCCGCTCCCCGCTGGAGCATCCGGTGAGCAGCAGGCCGAGTACGGTCAGCCCGGCCAGGTGCTTTCTGAGTCGTCCGTCGGACATGGTCTGACTCCTCCAGGGTGTTGGGCGTTCATCCCCACAGGCCGATCACCGCCATGAGCGCGGCGGCCAGGCCGAGCGCGAGCCACATCGAAAGGTCGGTCAACGCGAGCCACCCGGCGAGCACGACGGCCGCGCCGATCAGCCCGATGTACAGGCGGTCCCCCCGGTCGGTCTCGATCCGCAGGAACCCGCGCCGGGCCACGGGGGGCGACACGCGCCCCCACACGGCCATGCCGACCAGCAGCACGGCCAGCCCGGCGAAGACGAGGGCCGTGGGAAGGGTCCACACCATCCACGCGAACACCGCTCACACCCTTCCCAGCGCGAAGCCCTTGGCGATGTAGTTGCGCACGAACCAGATGACGATCGCGCCCGGGACGATGGTCAGCACCCCGGCCGCCGCGAGCAGCCCCCAGTCGACGCCCGCCGCGCTCACGGTCCGCGTCATGGTGGCGGCGATCGGCTTGGCGTCGACGGAGGTGATCGTCCGGGCGATGAGCAACTCGACCCAGCTGAACATGAAGCAGAAGAAGAGCGTGACCCCTATCGCCGATCGGATCATCGGCAGGAAGATCTTGACGAAGAAGCGCGGGAGCGAGTAGCCGTCGATCGCGGCGGTCTCGTCGATCTCGCGGGGGATGGCCGACATGAACCCCTCCAGGATCCACACGGCCAGCGGCACGTTGAAGAGCATGTGCGCGATGGCCACCCCGAGGTGCGTGTCGAACAACCCCACGCTCTGATAAATCTGGAAAAAGGGGAGCAGGAAGACGGCAGGCGGCGCCATCCGGTTCGTCAGCAGCCAGAAGAACAGGTGCCGGTCCCCGGCGAACCGGAAACGCGAGAACGCGTACGCCGCAGGCAACGCCACCACCAGCGACATCACGGAGTTGAGTGACGTGTACACGATCGAGTTGAGATAGCTCGAATACCACGCTGAATCCGTAAAAAAGGTGACATAGTTATCGAAAGTCACCCGCTGTGGGATAAGGGAAAAACTTCCGAGAATGTCGTCGTTCGGGCGGATCGACATGCCGAACATCCACAACACCGGCAGCATCAGCGTCGCGGCGTACAACCAGAAGACCGTCCGCGCCCACGGTAGCCGCCTCATCGCCCGCTCCTCGTCAGCACGGTGAAGAACACGTAGCAGGCGATCTGCACGACCAGGAAGTACAGCAGCGAGAACGCCCCCGCGGGCCCCAGGTCGAACTGCCCGACCGCCACCTTCGACAGCAGGACCGACAGGAACGAGGTGGCGTTCCCCGGCCCGCCGCCCGTGACCACGAACGGCTCGGTGTAGATCATGAAGCTGTCCATGAACCGCAGCAGGATCGCGATCGTCAGCACCCCGCGCAGCCTCGGGAGCTGGATGTGCCGGAAGGTCGCCCAGGCCGAGGCCCCGTCGATCCGCGCCGCCTGGAAGTACGGCTCGGGAATCGAGCGCAGCCCCGCATAGGCCAGCAGCGCCACCAGCGGCGTCCAGTGCCAGACGTCCATGGTCAGCACGGTGATCCAGGCGTCCGCCGAGTCGAGCGAGTAGTTGAAGTCGATCCCGAGGACCTGGTTGATCACCCAGCCGCCGAGCCCGATGTCGGCGCGGGCGAAGATCTGCCAGATCGTCCCCACCACGTTCCACGGGATGAGCAGCGGCAGCGCCACCACGACCAGCGCCGCCGACGCCCACCGCCCGTGCCTCGGCATCGCCACCGCGATGGCCACGCCGAGCGGGATCTCGATCAGCAGCACCTGAGCGGAGAACAGCAGCGTGCGGACGAAGGCCGCGCGCACCTCCGGATCCCGCGCCACCGACCGGAACCAGTCCAGCCCCACGAAGATGCGGTCGGTCGGGGTGAAGACGTCCTGGACGGAGAAGTTGACCACGGTCATCAGCGGGATGACCGCCGTGAAGGCCACGGACACCACCACCGGCAGCACCAGCCACCAGGCGCGGTTGTTCCGGGGCCGGACGTCCTGCGGCGGTTCGTCGGTGGTGCCCGCCGTCATGGGCCGCTCCCTTCGAGCGCGGCCAGTTCGCCGCACCTGACCTCGTCACGGAAGAGAAAGGCCCGCTCGAAATGGAAGTACGGCTCGGCCGGCGCCGCCCCCGGCTCCGTCCTCGCCACCAGCGGGTGACCGCCGACCTCCGCGCGGACCAGGTCGTGGGAGCCCATCCGGTCCACGCCCGTCACCCGCGCCGCCACGCCGGGCGAGAGCGGACGCGCGGTCGGGCGCACGAACTCCGGGCGGACGCCGAGCCGTACCGGGCCGGGGGGCAGTTCCCGCGCCGGGCGCCCCGCCACGACCCCGCCGACCCGCACCAGGCCGTCCGCCACCTCGGCGGGCAGCACGTTCATGCCGGGCGAGCCGATGAAATGGCCGACGAACTCGTGCGCTGGCGACAGGAACAACTCGGCGGGCGGGCCCGTCTGCACGATGCGGCCCTCGTTGAGCACGACCACCTCGTCGGCGAAGGTGAGCGCCTCCGTCTGGTCGTGGGTGACGTACACGAGCGTGTGCCGGGTGTCGCGCTGGATCTCCTTCAGCTTGCTGCGCAGCGTCCACTTCAGCGCCGGGTCCACGACGGTGAGCGGCTCGTCCAGCAGCACGGCCGCCACCTCCGGGCGGACCAGGCCCCGGCCGAGGCTCACGATCTGCTGGCGGCCCGGGTCCAGGCGCCGCGAGCGGCGGCCGAGCTGGTCCTCCAGGCCGAGCAGCCGGGCGACCCGCCGTACCCTCTCGTCCACGGCGGCCTTCGGATGCCCCCGGTTGCGCAGCGGGAAGGCCAGGTTGTCGTAGACCGACATCTCCTCGTACAACACCGGGAACTGGAAGACCTGCGCGATGTCGCGCCGCGCGGTCGGCACCCCGGTCACGTCCCTGTCGCCGAACCACACCCGCCCGACCGTCGGCGTGAGCAGTCCGGACACGATGTTGAGCAGCGTCGTCTTGCCGCAGCCGCTCGGGCCGAGCAGCGCGTAGGCGCGGCCGTCGGCCCACGTCCAGGTCGTCGGCCGCAGCGCCCACGTGCGCCCGCCGTCGTAGCTGTGGCCGACGCCCTCCAGCCGGATCTCAGCCATGGGCACCGTTCCCCGACAGCAGCCGGCCGGCCTCGTCGAACACGAGCACCTGCGCCGGATCGACGTACACGCTGGCCCGCTCGCCCGGCGTGAACGGCCGGGGCCCGGACAACTGGGCCACCAGGTGACGCCCGCCCTCGACCAGCAGGTGCAGGAACGTCACCCCGCCGGTGACCTCGGCCAGCCTGACCTCGGCCGGCGCCTCGATCGCGACCGGGCTGGGCCGGGTGAGGGCCACCTGGTGCGGCCGGATGGCGACCGTCACGCGGGTGCCCGTACCGAGTGTCCTGGGCAGGCGGAAGGAGTCGCCCAGGCACTCGACGCGGCCCTCGCGGACCACGCCGGGCAGCAGGTTCAGCGGCGGGTCGCTGAGCGTGGCCGCGACCGCGAGCGTCGGCGGCAGGTCGTACATGGCGTTCACGTCGCCGACGTGCCGCACCCGCCCCTCGCCCAGCACCACGGTCGGGGCGGCGAACGTCAGTGCCTCCGCGGGGTCGGAGGTCGAGTACAGCACCACGCTCGACGAGCCGGTGAACATGGACTTCAGCTCGGCGCGCAACTGCTCGCGCAGCTTGTAGTCGAGGTTGGCCAGCGGTTCGTCCAGCAGCAGCACCTCCACCGGCCGCGCCAGCGCGCGGGCGATCGCGGTCCGCTGCTGCTGGCCGCCGGACAGTTCGGCGGGCCTGCGCTCCAGCAGGGCGCCGAGGCCCATCGTCTCGGCCACCTCGCGCACCCGCCGGTCGATCCCGGTACGGTCCCCGCCCGCCAGCCGCAGCGGCGAGGCGATGTTCTCGTACACGGTGAGCGACGGGTAGTTGATGAAGCCCTGGTACACGAAGGCCACCGAGCGTTTTCGCACCGGGAGCCCGGTCACGTCGCGTCCGCCGACGAGGACCCTGCCCTCGCTCGGCGCGAGCAGCCCTGCGGCCACCCGCATCAACGTGGTCTTGCCCGCGCCCAGCGGCCCGATCAGCGTCGTCAGGCCGGTGGGCAGGTCGAGTCGGATGTCATCGAGCCACAGGTGCCCGCGTTGCCGTACGCGCACGCCGTCGAGGGTCAGCGCCACACGCCCTCCGGGGGGTCAGGACAGTGCTGATCGAAGATGCTCTTCCATCTAACATCGCCATCAACTCTCTGCAAACACCCCAGCGGAATCGTGATCAGTCGTCGTCGCCGCCCTGCCGGCCGAACGTCAGGCCCGAGCGGGTGAGGTAGTCGATGAGCGGCCCGCGCCCGGACAGGTCGCCGTCGTTGCGGGCCTTCAGGATGGCCTTGAGCACATGCTTGGTGTCGCGCTGGTGGCGGGCCTTGGCGATCCGGTCGCGCAGGCCCTCGGCCGCGTCGTCGTCCAGCCCGCCCTGCTTGACCTGCGCCTGAACCGCCCGGTCGAGCCCGAGCAGCCAGGTCGACAGTTTGTCGGTGGTCCTGGTCGGCGCCGGGGTCGGAGAGGACGTCGGGGTGGGCGTCGGGGTGGGCGCAGGGGCCGCGCTCGCCGGGGCCGCGCTCGCCTGGGTCGGAGGCGCGGCGGTCGGCCGGGCCGCCTGCGACATCGGCGTGCCCTGGTCGGGCCGGAACACCAGGAGCAGCAGCAGCACCACGACCGCCACACCGGTGATCGCCAGCGCGGCTGTCTGGCCCGACGGGCCCTGCGGCGCGGGCGGCGACTCCAGGACGGTGGTCGGCCGGGGCACGGCCGTCGGCACGGTCGGCTGGACGGGCCGCCCCGAATGCAGCCGGGACAGCAGTTGCCCGGCCGTCGGGCGGGCCTCCGGGTCCTTGTCGAGCAGCGCCAGCGTCAGGCTCGCGAGCTCCGGCGGCACGTCGGGGCGCAGACGGCTCGGCGGCTCGGGGGCGAGGTTCAGATGGTGCTGGATCAGCTCCACCGCCGACCCGGTGAACGGCGGGCGCCCGCACAGCATCTCGTAGGCGACGCAACCCAGGGCGTACAGGTCGGCGGGGGCCTCTCCGGGCCTGCCGATGATCTGCTCCGGCGACATGTACGCCGGGGTGCCGACGACGGTCCCGACCGCCGTGAGCCTGCCCTCCACCTCCCCGGCCAGCCGGGCGATGCCGAAGTCGACGACCTTGAGCTGGCCTTCGTCCGTGACGTGCAGGTTGGCGGGCTTGACGTCGCGGTGGATCACGCCGGAGCGGTGGGCCGCGTCGAGGCCGACGGCGGCCTGGCCCAGCAGCCGCCGGACCTCGGACAGGGGCAGCGGGCCGCGTTCGGCCAGTTCGTCGGCCAGGCTGCGGCCGGACAGCAGCTCCATCACCAGGAACGGGCGCCCGTCGTGGTCGCCGACGTCGAACACGCTCACCACGTTGGTGTGGACCACCCGGGCGGCCGTGCGGGCCTCCTGCGCGAAGCGGGCCCGCATGGACGGGTCGGCGTTGAGCGGTGCGAACACCTTGACCGCCACGGGCCAGTCGCGCGTCAGGTCGTGGGCGCGCCAGACCTCGGCCATGGCGCCCCGGCCGATGAGGAGGTCCAGCCGGTAGCGTCCGATGAGGACCGTCGAGGGTGTCGCAGACCCGGTCACCGCGATCAGACTCCCTGGTTCGGCTGTGTGATCGTCCTGTGCGCCGCACCACCATAGCGCCATAGACTTGACCAACCACATCAACTCCAGCGGGAGAGGTCGCCGTGACCAGCCAGCTGTCCGAGGAAACCCTGACTTTTCCGGCGGGCTCGCTGGTCGTCCTGACCGGCCTGCCGGGGGCGGGCAAGAGCACCCTGCTCCACCGCCTCTACCCGCTGACCGGCCGCGAGAGCGCGCCGGTGGCGTTCGGGCCGGTCCGCGTGATCGACTCGGGGCAGGGCCGCAACCGGTGGAAGCGGCTCCTGGCCGGGGCGCCCAAGCCCCTGCGCACGTTCGCCGCCCACGCGACCCACCTGACGAGCATCGCCCGCACCCTCGCGGCCGGGCACTCCGTCGTCGCCCACAACCGGGGCGCCTGGCCGCACGTCCTGCACACCTTCGCCTGGATGGCCCGCAGGAGCGGCGTCCAGTTCCACCTCGTCATGCTGGACGTGGACCCGGTGACCGCGCTCGCCGGGCAGCGGGACAGAGGCCGGGTCGTCGCCCGCGCCACGTTCGGCCGCCACTGCCGCCGCTGGCGGGCGCTCGTGGCCCGAGCCAGGACCGGGAGCCTGCCGCCCGCCCACAGCGTGACCGTCCTCGACCGGCGGGCCGCCGACGCGCTGCGCGCCATCCGCTTCGTCGAGTCGGAGTGCATAATGTCGCAGTGACTATGCGGCATAGTAGCTGGTTGCCCCGGTCGGTCCTGCTGGTCGCCGTGCTCGCGCTGATCGCCGCGGCGACCGTGCTGCTCGTGACCTCCGGCTCCGCCGAGCCTCCGCAGCCGCGCCGGCTCTTACGCGCCAAGCCGCCCGCCTCCACCGCGCCGCAGGTCGCGAGCCCTCCTGCGGTGGCGGCCCTCGGGCGGCGCACCGAGCCGCACCTGCTCGTGGTCGCCGACCGCACCCTCGGCGCCGCCGAGGTCGAGCGGGTACGGCGCCGCGCGGGCGTGCGCGCCGTCGAGGTCGTGGACGCCGCCCGGACCACGATCGGCGACAGGACGGTGGGCACCTTCGGGGTCGAGCCCTCGACCTTCCGGGGTTTCACGCCCAAGGCGACCGCGGCCGCCGACGGCGTCTGGCGCAGCGTCGCCTCCGGCGAGGTCGTGGTCTCGTTCGGGCTCGGCACCGACGGCGGACTCGTGCTGGGCAGCCGGGTTCGCAGCCGTGAGCAGGAACTGCGCGTGGGAGCGTACGCGACGATGGGGCTCGGCGCGGTGGACGCGGTGGTCTCGCGGCGGACGGCGCGGCGGCTCGGGCTCCCCTCGGGCAACGCGCTGCTGGTCAGCGCGCCCAGGGCGGACTGGGAGCGGCTGCGCGGGGCGCTGGCGAAGGCGCTCGGCGCCCAGGTGGCCGTCCTCAAGCCCCGTTACACGTCCAAGGCCGCCGACGCGCCGCCGGTGCCGGAGGAGCGGATGCGGAGGGTGCTCGCGGCGGCGGGCGGCAAGCTGGGGGCGCCGTACGTGTGGGGCGCCGAGGGGCCGGACGCCTTCGACTGCTCGGGGCTGATCCAGTGGGCCTTCCTCCAGGCGGGCATCCGGCTGCCCCGGGTGACGCACCAGCAGTTCGCGGCCGGTCCGCAGGTGCCGTTCTCGCGGATGCGGCCCGGTGACCTCATCTTCTGGCGGCTGGATCCCACCGATCCCGGCTACATCTCGCACGCGGCCATCTACTGGGGCGACGGGAAGATGATCCAGGCGCCGAGGACGGGCGACGTGGTGAAGATCGTCCCTGTTCACGCGCGCAACCTCGCGGGGGTCGTGCGGATCTCCGGCTGATCGCCGCGCGAGCGGCGTCTCGGTCGCCGTTCTGGTCGCGGTTCTGGTCGGCGTTCCGGTCGGGGGCACCCGGCCGAGGCGTTGGGCAGCCCGTCCACCGGCAGCCACGCCCGAGGTCACGCGATCTGTGACCGGGCGGCCACGCAAGGCCGCGCGGTCGGCGATCGGGCGGCCACACGAGGGTCACGCGGTCGGCGATCGGGCGCCCGCAACCCCGCGCGAGCAGCTCATCGGGTACGGCGGCGATGCGATGGCGGGTCGTGTGCGTCCGGCGGCGGGAACACCGGGCGCGACGACCATGTGCACACCGGCCTCACTCCACCCCGGTAAACTATGGGACTTAGTAGACAGATGGAGGCCGGATGATCTCGGCGGCGGCCCTGGCGGCGTACACGGTGGCGATCTCCTTCGGCCTGCCTCGGGCGATCACCGCCGTGCGGCGCCTGGCCGGTCACCCCCGCCTGGCGATGACCGTCTGGCTCACGGCCTGCGCCTCCGCCGTCGTCTCCGCGGTCCTCGCCGGACTCCAGCTCGCCGCCCCCGTGCACGGCATCGGCGACGAACTGGCCGCCCTCGTCACCGCCTGCGGCGAACTGCTCGCCGGACACGCGCTCACCGACGGCCCCCGCACCCTCGCCACGGCCGCGGGCCTGCTCATCGCCTGCGCGGTCGTGGTGCGCACGGTCCTCGGCGTCGGCGGTGCCCTGGCCCGGGCCCGGCGCGAACGGGCCGCGCACGGCGGCGCCGTACGGCTGGTCGCCCGGCACGACCCCCGGCTCGGCGCGTACGTCGTCGACCACGCCGAGGCCGCCGCCTACTGCGTGCCGGGCCGCGACGCCCTCATCGTGATCACCACCGGCGCCTTGGACGCCCTCACCCCCGCCCAGGTCGCGGCGGTCCTCGCCCACGAACGCGCCCACGTCGCCGGCCGCCACCACCTCCTGCTGGCCGTCGCCCACGGGCTGGCCCGCGCGTTCCCCACGCCGCTGTTCGTCCGTGCGGCGGCCGAGGTGACCCGGCTGGTCGA
>NZ_BAAAHQ010000001.1:803159-837201 GCF_039525605.1 Nonomuraea longicatena
CGCCGACGACGTCGCCGCCGGTTCCCACGAACGCGGCCTCATCGCCACCGCCCTGGTGGCGGTGGCCAGTGCGGCGGCTCCGGCCTCCGCACTGGGCGCGGGCGGCGCGTCCGCGCTCGCGCGCGTCAGACGGCTCCTGTCGCCCGCGCCGCCGCTGTCCGGCCGCGACCGCCTCCTCGCCGCCGCAGGCATCGGCGGCCTCCTGGCCGGCCCCGCCGCCGCCTCCGCGCTCCCCTTCCTGACCGCCTTCCTCCTCACCTGCCCATCGTGAGGCCCGCCGCTGTGAAGGCCGCCATCGTGAAGGCCGCCATCGTGAGGCCCGCCGCTGTGAAGGCCGCCATCGTGAAGGCCGCCATCGTGAGGCTCCCGCTGTGAGGCCGGTCGTTGCGGGGCCCGGTGTGGTGAAGACCGCCGCCGTGGCAGCGCCCTCAGGGGAGATCCCGCCTGCGGGCCAGTGGGTGGGGACAGCCTCGATCCGCCCCGGCGAGCTGACCTTCACCGGACTCCTGGGCCCGGCCCACGGCCACGCGCACGCCGCCGTGCAGATTCTTCGGGTCACCGAGGGCCACGTGGTACTCACCGATGCCCTCGGACGGCGGCAGGCCGTGCGCGCCGCCGTGATCCCGCCCGGCGCCCACCACACGATGGAGACCGACGGCGCCACGGGCACCACCACCTACCTCGACCCCACCAGCCGCGCCGCCCGCGCCCTGACCGCATCCCACGCCTCCCGCGCCCTCCGCGACGACGTCCGGCACTGGGTTGTTACCGCCACCGCCACCGCCACCGCCACCGCCACCGCCACCGCCACCGCCACGGTCGCCACCGCCACGGTCGCCACCGCCACCGCCGCTACCGCCGCCACCCAGGCCGCCCCCGAACCGCCCACCTCCCGCCACCCGGCCCTCCACCCCGCTCACCACTCAGCCCATCACCCCGCGCTCCAGCACGCGCTCACGCTGCTTCCGGGCCTCCTGAGCGCTCCGGTCCGCCTGCCCGAGGTGGCCGCCCGCGTCGGCCTGTCGCCCAGCAGACTCCGGCACCTGTTCTCCGACCAGCTGGGACTGCCGTTCACCGCCTACGTCCGCTGGGCCCGGCTGGAGACCGCGATCCTGACCGTCCGCGACGGCGGCTCGCTCACCACGGCCGCGCACGCCGCCGGATTCACCGACAGCGCCCACCTCACCCGCGTCGTCCACGCGATGTTCGGCCTGGCCCCCTCGGCCGCAATCCGTGACCTCCGCTGGACGTGACCCCTACCGCGCCCCCTGCGGTCGGGGTCACGCCTGGACTCCCGACCGGCCCCGCGCGCGGCGACCGGCCTGATCCGCTGCCGCTGTACGCCGCTCGGCCGCCCATGCCGCCCATGCTGCTCTCGCTGCTCTCGCCGTCCTCGCCGTCTGCCTCCCGCCGGCCCGCGAGCCGTGCCCACGACCGCGCGGCCCGAGTCTCAGCCCCTGCGTACAAGGCCGGGCCGGGCTTCGCGCGACACGCTGGGCCGCATGAACGCATGCTCCAAGGCGCTCGTCCTCGTGGCGGGCCTCACCTCCCTTTTCGCCACGTACTGGGACGACGCATGGCACACCGACATCGGTCGTGACGACGCCCTCATCCCGCCGCACCTGCTGCTGTTCGGCTCGGTGGCGGTCGTCGGGGTGGCCGTGGCGGCGTGGGGGCTGGCGGAGCTGCGCCGTACCGGCTCGCTCGTCGCCGTCCTGAAGCGCCCGCCGCTGCTGATCGCGGCGGCGGGCGGGGTGTGCACGCTGGCCTCCGCGCCCGTGGACGCCGCCTGGCACGCCGTCTTCGGCCGCGACGCCGTCCTGTGGAGCCCGCCGCACATGCTGACCGTGTTCGGCACGCTGGCCCTGCTGGGCGGGGTGTTCGCGGCGGGGGCACAGGCCCGCTGGATCCCGCCCGTGTGCGCCGCCCTGCTGCTGGGAGTGGCGGTCACGGCGGTCCTGGAGTTCGAGACGGACGTGCCGCAGTTCGACGAGCGGCTGTACCTCCCGGTGCTCCTGGTCGCCGCCCTGTACGCCGCCGCGCTGGCGCGCGCCCTCACTCCGAGCGCGTACACGATCTCCGGGGGAGTACTGCTGTACCTGCTCATACGGCTGGCCGTCACCGGCGTCCTCACCCTGCTCGGTCACACCGCGCCGGACCTGCCGCTCGCGGTCGCCGGGCTGGCCGTCATGGACCTGCGCTGGAAGCGTCCTCTCCACGCCTACGCCGCCGGTGCGGCGGGGGTCGCGCTCACCTCGGCGCTGGCGTCGGCGACCGGGCTGAGCAGTGTGCCGCCGGACGCGGTCCTGGTCGTGGCCGCCGCCGTCGTGGCCGGCGCCCTCGCCGTCCGGATGCGCTTCGCCGCACTGCTGCTGGCGCCGTTGGCGCTGCTCGCCGTACCGGAACAGGCCGTCGCGCACGACCCCGGCCAGGGGCGCGCGATCGCGCGGGCCGCACTCACCGTCACCTCCGACGGGCGGGGCACGCTCACCCTCGCGGCCCAGGTCCGCGAGGGGTGCGCGGGGCTGCGGCCCGCCCGCGTCGTCGCCCGCCGCGCGGGCCGTGCCCTGACGGGCACGCTCACCCCCAGCGGCTGCACGTTCGCCGGAACCCTGCGGGTGCCCGAGCACGGCCTGTGGTTCCTGTACGCCGAATGGCGGCAGGGCGCCGAGACCTGGCTGCCCGTTCACGCCGACGCGGCCGGGACACTCACGGAGGTTCGCGACATCTATCTGCCGCCGACCCGCACAGGTGGCGCAGGACCCGCGATTTCCGGGCTCCTGCTGTATACGCTCGGTCTGATGCTGCTCTGGCTCACCATTCGCCTCGCACGATCAGGAACCGCCCGCGCCCGGTGATCGTTCTCAGCAGCAGATCCCAATCATGAGAGGAATCCCGTGGTCTTCAAACGGATGCTCGGCGCCCTGGGCGTCGGAGCCCCTTCCGTGGACACCGTCCTGGCAGGCTCGCGTGTGCAGCCGGGCGGGCCGCTCCGAGGCGAGGTCTGCCTCAAGGGCGGCGACTTCGACGCCGCGATCGAGCACATCACGTTGGGACTGGTCGCCAGGGCCGAGGCCGAGCACGCGGAAGGCGAGATGACCGGGCTCGCGGAGTTCGCCCGCTTCGAGGTCTCCGGCCCGTTCACGCTGCGCAAGGGCGAGGACAAGGTCGTCGGCTTCGAGGTCCCGGTGCCGTGGGAGACCCCGATCAGCGAGGTCGAAGGCCAGCCCCTAACCGGAATGGCACTCGGCGTGCGCACCGAACTCGCCATCGCCAAGGCCATCGACAAGGGCGACCTCGACATGCTCGCGGTCGAGCCGCTGCCGTCCCAGCTGGAGGTGCTGCGGGCGTTCCTGCGTGCGGGCTTCCACTTCAAGTCGGCCGACGTCGAGGCCGGACGCCTGTACGGCGTGGCGCAGCAGCTGCCCGTCTTCCAGGAGATCGAGTTCTACCCGCCCGGCCACCACGCCGGACGGATCAACGAGGTCGAGCTCACCTTCGTCGCCGGCCCCGCCGACCTGGTGATCATCCTGGAGGCCGACAAGCGCGCCGGCCGCTACGGCTCAGGCGACGCCATCGGCCGCTGGCAGGTGTCCCACGCCGAAGCCATGGGGATGAACTGGTCCGCCGAGATCGACCGCTGGCTGGACTCCCTGTCCCAGTACGGCGGCGGCCACTACGGCCACGACGCCCATTACGGCCACGACGGCCATCACGCTCACCGCGGACACGGCGCGGGGATGGGCACGGTCGTGGCCGCAGGCGCCGCCGGAGTCGTCGGCGGCCTCGTGGCCGGCGAGATCATCGAGGACATCTTCGAGGGCGAGGACGACGAAGGCTGACAGGCGGTGAAGGGCGGCCCTGCCCCGGCGGGGCCGCCCCGCGACCGGACGACCCAGCCGGACCGGGAGCCACGACGCCCCACGGCCGGGCAGCAAGAAGCCCCAGACTCTCAGCGTAAGCCGTGAGCTGGGGCGACCACCCTGCCCGACCAGGCCGAGCGTGGTGGACGATACTGGGATTGAACCAGTGACCTCTTCCGTGTCAGGGAAATCCGTGGGTCCGGAGCAGTCGATCTGAGTCGAGCGGGGCGCCTCTCACCTCTATGAACGCTCCGAGGAGGGCGCGGGGAGTCTGAGGGGATCGAGAGCCGATGGCTCCCCCGACTGGCTCCCCGTGGCTCCTCCTCGGTGGCGGGAGAGGAGCCACCATGATCTACCGGTACCACCCGAGCGACAACGACGGACGCTTCCCCGAGGGAGTCCCCGTGCTCGTCAGATTCCCTCTTCACGACGACGACAACGACCGCGACGCGTGGCCGTGGTTGCCCGGGACCGTCCTTGAGCAGTGCGACGGCGACGAGTGGTACGTCGTGGTTGAAGAGTCGGCATTGGCTGAGCCCGACCCCGCCGCGCCGGACAGAGACTGGCTCTATCCGGCCTGTTTTCGGGACTCGTCGGAGATTCGTCCCGCGTGGGGTGAGTGAGTAAAAGCGTCGAACTCCGCAACAGGCCACCGCCGACAACGGCGGTGGCCTGTTGCGTTGGGTCAGTTCGGCGCTTCGAGGATGGTGCGGTCCGCAGGATAGATGCGGGCGTCGTGTCCGTCGCGCTCGACGACGAAGAGGGGAACGCCCTCGGACACGCCGAACTCACGGCGTTCCGCAGGCGACGGCATCCGGGACGAGATGCGGGCACCGGGCTCAAGGGTGACGATCTCTGCCTCATCCGCGCTACCCCGCACGTAGCTTCCGCGTCCGGCGAGGGTCTGGACTCGGCCTTCCGTACGCAGGATGGCGATCGCGCGCCGGACGGTCTCGCGGGCGACCCCGTGTTGCTGGATCAGGGTTTTCTCGGATGGCACAGGTTGTCCTGCGGCCAGTTCTCCGGAGTCGATCGCAGCCCTGATCAGGCCAGCGAGCTGCACGTATGCCGGTTCGTATGAGTCCGGATCGATGGTCACGATCTTGACCGTACGTACGGTCGGGGTCACGCCAAGACGTAGGTACGTCTAGACGGGGGTACAGGTTCGCAATATCCTGCCGCCATGCGTGTGGCGACGGCACCAGAGCTTCCAGAGTTCGACACGTGGCACGACGGTGCGGCGTACTGCGGCATCCATCGTGGAACCGGGCGCTTCATCAGGGCTGAGGACGCTGGCGGATTCGAGCTGCTGGCGATGGTCGAGCGGATCTCCGCAGCTTGGGGCGCGTGATGGCGTCTCCGGAAGGGCGCGTGCCCTACATCACCGCGTGGTCGGACGAAGAGCGCCCTCAGGGCGTGGGCTTCGCGCATCACGCCGAAGCAGGCGGCCAACGGCTGACGTACACAGACCCTCAGCCGAACGATTGGATCTACGGCGTGCTACGCGCACGGCACGGCATCGGTCGTTCGGGGCGGCCGTTGTGGAAGCAGGTCAACACCCTGAGGCAGTGGCGTTGCATGACTCATCGGCTGTGCCAGGTCTGTGGCGAGTCGGCTGTCGATCCCGCGAGCGGCCGTGTGTCGTGGCTGCTCACCGAGACCGTCGTCAGTGTCGCTCCGGGCCAGGGCTACACCAATGCTCCGCCGACCTGCCGAAGCTGTATCCCGGAATCGCTGGCCGCCTGCCCTCGCCTCCGGAGGGGTGCCGTCGGTTACTCGGTGGAGGACGTCGAGCCGTACGGCGTGCTCGCGCACGTCTTCCGCCCGACGCCGGGTGGAGGCGCGGTCATCGTGGACCGCAGCGTGATGGTCCAGCTTGACGAGTTCGGCCGCCTGACGCGGGCGCTGGCGCATCAGTTGGTCGTGCTGCTCAGCGGGTTGCAGGCGACATCGACTCTGGCCTGATGTCTGCGCGTCACCGCGACACCAGGTCAGCGGTGGTTCCGCGTGAACTCCGTGGAGGCATTCACGCGGAACCACCACCCCATGTGAGGAGCAAAACCAGTGGGCGGAGTCCCTGTGTTTCGTCAGATCGCCGACATCGTGCGGATACGGATCAGATCGGGGGAGTACCCGGCAGGGGCCGTCCTGCCGTCGGGTGTTTCTTTCGGTCAGGAGTTCGGGGTGAGCCGCACGACCATCTACCGAGCACTCATGATTCTGTCCGGTGAGGGGTTGATCGAGGTGATCCCGTCAAAGGGACGCGTGGTCACGGGCGGTATCCCGGTGCTGTCCTACCAATACCTCAGGATCATTCGTGATCTCACTCGGCAAATCCGCCAAGGTGAGCTGTGTGTGGGCACCAGGCTGCCAAGCGAGGCCAACTTGCGACGACGCTATGGCGTGGGCCGGAACACGGTGCGTCGTGCACTCGCCGTTCTGGAAGAGGACGGCTGGGTCTGGGGCAGCCAGGGTGCCAGGCGGACCGTGAGACGCTCGTTGTAGCCGTCAGCTCTGGGTGGTCGAGGACATGGACGTCAAGGCGCTCCAAGGGATGTCCGAGGTCGTGATGACCTGGTCGCTGCCGATGAATCGAGAGGCGACGAGAATGCCAGCGTCATGCGCCTGCTGGCCCGCATGGCTCGCCGACGCGTCACTGATCAGGCGGGGGGTGAGGTCGCGCTCGAAAGCATCCACGACCGTCTTGAGAACGCAGCTTTCGGTATCGAGACCACACACATAGAGGTCGGTCCAACCACGCTGCTGGACGAGCGCATCACCCTCTTCGTTGAAGAGACTGTAGATGGTTTTGTCCACGACGGCTGTCGCTTTGTTTGCGAAAGGGGCGAGCGTCGGGGCGATATCGATCTCAGGCGAGTTCTTGAGCTTCGACCAGCGCATCAGCCGCTCGTAAGGACTTCCGGCATAGTTGAGGTATCTGGTGAACACGACATCGCCGCCCGCTGATTGCCACCGATCGACCAGGCTTGCGATCACGGGTATGGCGGGAGCTGAATGATCGCTGATGAATCCGTTTTGGGCGTCTATGACTACCAGGACAGCAGTGTTGTCGAACACCACATTCACCTTTCGCTTGTTTCACGGATGATGTTGATTGCTTCCGAGAGGCGATCGAGAGTGCCGCTGGTATTCAGGATCGCCATGCGCATGGACTTGTGGTATTCGGTTTCCTGTGGGCGGGCGTTGATGAGACGTGAACGGACTCCGCGAAGGAAACGCCAACCGTACTGAGCGGGGACTTCAGGGTCGTTCCCCCGCTCAACCTGTTCGTTGATGAACTCGCAATAGGTCCACATCGCCTGAGTGGCGAGTTCGACGTTGACTATCTCGTCCTCGGCGAGCGCCCTACGGGGTGCGATCGGATAGTAAACCACGCCTGACCAGGACGCATATCCGAGTGAGACTCCCTTGAAACTGAACGAGGTCATCTCGCCCGGCTCGAATCCATCGGCGAGCAATGACCGTTCGACCAGCTCCGCGTGAGCCAATGACGTGCTCGACATCTCGGAATCCCGCTCGTGCAGAATTCGTGGGAGACACATGATACGCAGCGCGGTGTCGATCTCATGAGCCGACCACGACGGCGTGTGGACCCAGTAGGTGCTCAGCACGTAGGAGGCGTCCACCGATGCTGACAGCGAGGCCGAAAGGTAGTCGGACGCCCATGAGAGATCGCGCGCATAGGTCTGCCTGCGCCAGATGGCCAGATGCGCCAAATTCGGTAGTTCCAACTCTTCGATGAGATGGAACATGGCGACACCGAACGGCCAGACGTAGAGCACGCAGTCACCGTGCGGATTCGACGTGTTCACCCGGAAGCACTCAAGCCCGAACTTGCTTCCGGCTGGAGTCATCGCCTCTTGGGCGATGAGATTCACGACCTGCCTGGCCTCGATGAATGCCGGAATGAACTTGTGTGAACGTACCCCGGAAAGACGATCCGGCTGCCTTACGGTCAGCGTGATATCGCCGAATAATTCCTGGGAAGTCGCGCTGTACACCGTGCAGTACAGCTCTATGTACAGCGGGTCGCGGCAAACAGCGCGCCCGGTTTCGTGGCGGTAGATCGCCTTCTCGATCGCGTCGAGTTCCGGCAGGCCGCGACTCTCGCCCAAACGGTGCAGTTCCTTGGCGGCGCGCTTCCGGCTCCAGCCGCGTGACTCGCGTTTGGCGGTGAGCACCCTGTTGGGTTCTAGATTCCTGTCCCTCGGGGCCGGGACTTCGGACATCGGCCGTGTCCTTTCGTGTCCACTCCTGTCATCTGCCTGTCGGGCGCCTCAGCTCCGAAGCTGTTGCCATGACACAGAGACGCAACACCAGGAGCGGCCGTGAGGTTCGCATCCGAGAAAGGTCCGTGGCCGTTTGCTCGTCATCTGACCTGCCCGCAAGAAGTGGTGTCCGGGGACTTGCCAATCCTAGTCCGCAGGTACTCAACCTGTCCCGTCCGCTCCGCGAGATACAGCGATTCGGGGAGGCGTAGGGAAATGGACATTTACCTGCTCATCGTGATGATCGCGGTGATTCTGGCCGTGGTTCTGACGGTGCTCTTCGCCGTACTGGTCACCTCGATTCGCCGCGAGGACTCGCGTCGGCACCTCTCGGACACCGGCCTCTCGCCGACCGAGACCCTGAGCCGCCGCCTGCTGGGCACCTACACCCACCGCGCCGAGAGGAGGAGGTGAACGATGAGAAACCCCCTGGTCGGCCCGACCTGCCCGTGCGGCGCCGTCTGCCAGAACGGACTCAGGCGCTGCGTCAAGTGCCGGGCTCGCGCTCGCTGGTACCGCCGCAAGTTCCGCCACGACGACGGGAGGTGATCCCTGAATGACCGTGACGATTCCGCTCGTGGTGCTGGTCGGGGCGATGGTGTACATCGCCTGGCGCTTCCTCGGGCTGCGCCTCTGGCACCTCGCCTTGACCTTGCTGTTCGGCTTCCTGCTTGCCGCCACCACCATGGCGCCCGAGATCGACCGCGTGCTCCGCGCCGCACTCGGCTGGTTCATCGGCCGCTGACCCGTGTCCCCGACCGGAAGGAGGGATGCCCGGTGACCCACCGCCATCCGTACCCGCCCGCAGATCTTCAGGAGGCTCTCTCCCGCAACCACACCGCCGCCCACCTGCTTGGCACCATGACCCGCACCACCCCCGCATACACCCCGATCTGGGAGTATCTGGCGTCAGTCCTCGCCGACTCCCAAGCCCTGATCAACGAACTCGCCCATCTGCGGACCGAACTCACGCGCGTTCGCCGCAGCCGTGCCGACCTGCTGGCCGCCGCTCAGGCCACACTCACCGCCACCCGGGACGGCGAGCGCGACCCGCTGTACTACCTTCGCGACGAGATCGCCGCGCAACACTCCGACACTCGCGGTGATGGTCGATGACCAGGCACCGGACCGCACGGCATCGCATGCGGCGCAACGTCCGCCGCATGCGCCGCTACGGCGTCCAGCCGATAGCGTCGGCCACCGACGACCTCGACCTCGCCCCGCTGGTCGTGGTGTCGCTGGCTCGCGGAATCTGGCGCTATCGGTCGGAACTCGCCCCTCTTACTCTCACGGTGCTGTGCCTCCTGGCTGGTACGGTCCTCCATCGCTTCGCCGTGACGTGGTGGCCAACCGTGGCCGTCCTCGCTGGCGGGACGGCTACGGCGCTGGCGTTGTGGGGACGCTGGATCAACCTGACACGTCCAATCGAACGTGGGTACGCCGCAGCCGTCAGCGCGTTCGCCGGAACCTGGCTCGCACTCGCCACTGCGGCAGGCCCCTTCACGACGCCGCTCCCCGCGACACTCGGCATCGGCGCCGTGGCGCTGGCCGTGCCCTGGTGGGCGCACCGGCGCAGACGCGCCCGAGTCCGGGTCGAACGCACGCTGGCCGCCTGGCCCGAGATCGCCGAGGCTGTCGGGCTGGCCGGTTCCCGCGTGCAATCGGCCGTGGTGGACCTGTGGGGCTATCGGTTCCGGCTCGCGCTGTCACGCGGCCAGACGGTCGAAGACGCCGTAGGCCGTACGTCCGCGCTGGAATCCGCGCTGGGGAGCAGACGGGGTGCCGTTCGCGTCCAACCCGTGCCGACCAAGCACGCCAACCGCGCCGACATACGGGTGATCGAAACCGACCCTCACGCCAACGCGATCACCTGGCCGGGTCCGTCCGTCACGTCGATCACCCAGCCGGTCAAACTCGGGCTGCTCGAGGACGGTTCGCCCATGCGTGTCCCGCTGCTTCGACGGCATGCGCTGTTCGCAGGCATGTCGGGAGCGGGCAAGTCCGGCGCCCTGAACGTTCTCTTCGGAGATCTGACAGCTTGCCGCGACGTGATCGTCTGGGCGGTCGATCTCAAGCGCGGAATGGAGCTGATGCCCTGGGCGTCGTGCATCGATCGCCTCGCCACCACCCCGCAGGAGGCCGAAGCGCTGCTGGCCGACGCCGTGGTGATCCTCGATGGTCGGGCCGACGATCTCACCCGGCGCGGAGAGCGGGTCTGGGAGCCATCACCCGACAGGCCGGCTCTCCTGGTCGTCATCGACGAGTACGCCGAACTGACCAGTGAGGCACCACGCGCGATCGACCATGCAGACTCGATCGCCAGGCGAGGACGGGCGTCGGCGGTCAACCTGATAGCCGCCACCCAGCGGCCCTCTCAGCATGCGATGGGCAAGAGCGCGGTCCGCTCGCAGATGGACGTCCGCGTGTGCTTCCGCGTTCGTGAGGCGCGCGACGGCGATCTCGTCCTCGGACAGGGCATGGTCAAAGCCGGATGGCATCCCCACAAGCTCGACGCCCCCGGCAAGTTCCTGGTCAGCTCACCGGAGCACGACATCCCACGGCGTGCCCGCACGTTCCTTCTCGATGACACGGGTGTACGGGCGACCGCCGAACGGCATGCGGAGGTCCGCCCGCCCCTCGATGCGGTATCCACCCTTGCCCTGGAACGGCCTGAACCTCCGCCACGCGTCAGCGCGGAAGACACGCTGGCGCATGCGTTGGAACAGGCGTCGGCGGACGGCGTCGGCATCGGCGACCTGATTCGTGCCACCGGCATGCGCCGCACCTGGGTCTACCAACGCCTACAGGAGGGGCGTGCGGAGCAGGTGTCCCGAGGACGCTGGCGTGCACTCTCCGAAACCGGCGATCCGTAATCGTCCGCGTCCGTCCGCGCGTCTGCGCGTGTATGAGGTGCGGGAAGCGCGCGGACGGACGAACGGCGGACGATCACTCACCGTGACATTCGAGGGAGGGGTCATCATGCGGGCGTACACCGTGGAGCAGGTGGCGGAGATGCTGAGCGTCGGCCGGGACAAGATCTACTACCTCCTGCGCACCGGGCAGCTCAGAAGCATCAAGATCGGAAAACTTCGCCGGATCACCGATGAGCACCTGGCGGACTTCGTGTCCTTCCTGGAGTCGATGGACGAGGCGTAGAACGATGTGCTACAACGTTCTACATAGCCGGTTGTCCGGCAGCGCCTCTTGAAAACTGCATCACGCTCGAAAGGAAGCCGTCTATGACGAGCGACCGCACCACCCTGCCACCCGTCCGCGTGGACGCGGAGCTGAAAGACCGTCTCCGCAGATACGCCGAGTCGCAGGAGCGAGACGTGTCGTGGGTGATCAGGAAGGCGATCGAGGAGTACCTCAACCGCCATGAGAAAGGGTGATCGCTTGGCGAAAATCCTGATCGGAGACCGCGACGCGAGTATCTACCCCGAGGGGGACGGCTTCACCGGAGCCATTTCCCTCGGGGTCGGCCTCGACGGCAAGCGCCAACGAGTCAAGCGCAAGGG
This sequence comes from Nonomuraea longicatena, assembly GCF_039525605.1. Taxonomy (NCBI): domain Bacteria; kingdom Bacillati; phylum Actinomycetota; class Actinomycetes; order Streptosporangiales; family Streptosporangiaceae; genus Nonomuraea; species Nonomuraea longicatena. Next base: position 814,830 of record NZ_BAAAHQ010000001.1, read on the forward strand.
CAGGACCGAGAAGGAGGTTGCGAAGAAGCTGGCCCAAGTCGTCAAGGACCTTGAGACGGGCATCGTGTCGTCGGAGACGTACACGGTCGAGAAGGCCGTTGACGACTGGCTCGCCACGGGTCTCAGGGGGCGGGCGGCAAGTACCATCAACAAACTCCGCACCCTCGCCGACACCCACCTCATCCCGGCTCTGGGCAAGGCCAAGCTCAAACGCCTTCGCGCCAGGGACGTGGACGAGTGGCTCGACGGCCTCACGGGTCGGCTGGCCACCAGCACCCTGCGAACGGTGCACAGCATCCTCAAGCGAGCCATCCGGCATGCTCAGGCGCGTGACCTGGTCGCCAGGAACGTCGCCGAGTTGGCGGCCACGCCCACCGGAACGGACGGGCGCCCCAGCAAGGCGCTCACCTGGCAGCAGGCCAAGGCGGTGCTGAAGGCGTCGAAGCCCTCGCCACTGCACGCGTACGTGGTGATCAGCCTGACCACGGGCGTGCGTACCGAGGAGGCCCGAGCGCTGCGCTGGGATCACGTCGTCGTCTGGGTGCCGAAGCTCAAGACCTGGCGCCCGGTAACAGAGGCGGGATTCAAGCACAAGCGATTCGCCGTCTACGTCTGGCGATCCGACCGAACCGGAGGTGACACCAAGACCCGCAAATCGCGGCGCACACTGGAACTCCCCGACCTCGCCGCTCAGACGCTCCGGCGCCATCACGTGGCGCAAGCCGCCCGGAAACTCAGGGCGGGCAAGGTGTGGCAGGACCACGGACTCGTGTTCTGCACGAGAGTCGGCAACCCGCTGGACGCGGCGAACGTCCGGCGCTCATTCCGCGTGATCACCGACGACGCGGGGATCGGAACCGACTGGACACCGCGCGAACTGCGTCACTCGTTCGTATCGATCATGAGTGACCAGGGCGTGCCCATCGAGACCATCGCCGACCTCGTGGGGCATGCGGGCACCAGCGTTACGGCGTCGGTCTACCGGCACCAGTTGCGGCCGGTGATCAGCAAGGGCGCCCAGACCATGAACACCATCCTCGGCGACCGCCGACGGGTAGAGCCCGAGTGAGCTGGCTCCCCGTTCGGCTCCTTTCGACCTCCGCACACGAAAGAAGGACTCCGGATCTTGTCCGAAGCCCTTCTGACCTGCATCGACTGGTGGACGATACTGGGATTGAACCAGTGACCTCTTCCGTGTCAGGGAAGCGCTCTCCCGCTGAGCTAATCGTCCGGGGCTTGGAGGTGGAGACGGGATTCGAACCCGTGTGGACGGCTTTGCAGGCCGCTGCCTCGCCTCTCGGCCACTCCACCGAGCGAGGCCGTGTCGCGACCTCTCAGAGCGGAAGACGGGATTTGAACCCGCGACCCTCACCTTGGCAAGGTGATGCTCTACCACTGAGCCACTTCCGCGTGCGCCACGTTTCCGTGACGACATCAAGAATTCTAGCGGGTTTTTCGACCGCATGCTCACTTACGCAGTTGCCGTGCGACGCTGCGTTCGGTTGCCGGGAGGCTGAGGAAGATCTCCAGGATGCGGGCCAGCCGGTGGACCTCGATCCGGTGGAAGGCGGGGCCGTCCGAACGAGCCAGCAGCAGTGACAGCGCGAGCGGCGGCAGCGGGGCGCTGATGACGTGCAGCCCGGACTCCAGCGTCATCGCGGTCGGCCTGGCGGGCGTGTCGAGGGGGAGTGGGGGGTCCTGCGGGGCGCGCCAGCTCGCGTACACGAGCGCGTGATCCGTCGCGACGGCCGCCCAGTCGGCGCTGAACAGCACGGGCAGCGAGTCGATGAGCGTGGCGAGGGCGCGGTCGCCCGCAGTGGTGATGTATTTGAGGATCTCCAGCTCGGGGTAGGTGCCGGGGGCCTCGCGGGTGGTCCAGATGCCTTCGACGGTGACGCCGGGGACGGTGAGGAGGCTGCGGGTGAGGTTGTCCTTGGAGGTGTGCTCGCCGCTGAAGATCGTGATGTCGTCGACGGCCCGGCCGTCACCGCGTTCCATGACGGTGACCTGGGTGATGTCGGCGCCGACGGCGCCGAGGGCCCGGGTGACGTGCCCGAGCGAGCCCGGCCGGTCGGGCAGCGTGATCCTCAGGCGCAGGAGCATCGGGTCCCCCAAGAAGTGTCTTGCCCCAGCTTAGCGGCCTGATCCCCGCGTCGTTGCGCGTCCCCGCCGTCCTCGCTTCCCGCCCCCTCCCCCTTCACGGCCCGGCCCGTCCACCCGCCAACCGCCGACCGTGGCCGAGGGCCTCCAGGGGCACGCCCCTGATCCGCTCGGCCACCCGCCGTCACGGCGCCCCGATCAACCTGGCTGGGAGACGCCGATGCCCTTGCTCTCCAGCCATGTGAACGTGTGCTCGTAGAAGAGTCGTGCGCCCTTGCTGACGTTGATGGAGTGCCCGCTGTCGGGGACGATGAACTCCGTGGAGCGCGCGTTCGGGTCCTTCCCGCAGTCGGAGGTGCGGCCGCACACGATGGTGTCGTGCCTGCCGAGCGCGTAAAGGGCAGGCAGGCTCGCCGGCGGTCGGCTCGTGGTCTTGCCACCACCGGAGATCTGGCGCAGTTCGGCGCTCGCCAGCGTGTCCTTCAGTCTCTCCTCGTGCGTGAGCACGGCCGGATCGTAGGTGCCCGGGTAGAGGAACGCCTTCGCGCGGGCGCCCGGCCGGGTGGTGAGGTACCCGGGTGCCCAGGACTTCTTGGCGAACTTCCGGTCCTGCTCGGCGGGGTAGGACCGGGGTACCTGCGGAGATCTCACCCCGGGCACACAACTGGCCGTAGATCTTGTGGCGCTTTCCGCTCTTGGCCGAGGGCACCCGGAACCACCGGTCCCGGCACTGCGTTTCGGCCGATGTCGAGGCTGAGGCCGTGGCCGCCGTCTCTGTCGCCGCCTGGGCCGGTCCCAGGACGGGCAGGGCGGTCGCGGTCAGCAGCGCCCCGGCCGCGACCACGATCGGACGGGCCTTCCCCCGGTGAAGCTTCACTTTTCTCCTGTTACATGGGCGTTCGTGACTCGCCGACGCTCACAGCCGGGTTCCTCATCCAAGATCATCCAGTTGGACGAAACGGCCATCCCCCATTCGGAGGACGGGCCGAACAGCAGGACGGGCCGAACGACAGGACGGGCCGGATGGGCGGGGCAGGCCCAGGGAGTGGAGCGCCGGCCCGGAGGACGTTTACCGGCTTACCCCACGGGTGCGCTACAACTGAACGGGTGAAGATAGGGCCGATCGGGGTGTGGCCGCCGGTGGTGCTGGCGCCGATGGCGGGGATCACCAACGCCCCGTTCCGGGTGCTGTGCCGTGAGCAGGGCGCCGGGCTGTTCGTGTGCGAGATGATCACTACGCGGGCGCTGGTCGAGCGCAACCCCAAGACCCTGCGGATGATCCGGTTCGCCGACTCCGAACGCCCCCGCAGCATCCAGCTCTACGGCGTGGACCCCGAGACCGTGGGCCGGGCGGTGAAGATGATCGCCGAAGAGGACCTCGCCGACCACGTCGACCTCAACTTCGGCTGCCCGGTGCCCAAGGTGACCCGCAGAGGCGGCGGTTCGGCGCTGCCGTACAAGCGCAATCTGCTGCGCCGCATCCTGCGCGAGGCGGTCCGCAACGCCGGCCCGCTGCCCGTCACGATGAAGATGCGCAAGGGCATCGACGACGAGCATCTCACCTACCTCGACGCCGGGCGCATCGCCGTCGAGGAGGGCGTGGCCGCCATCGCGCTGCACGCGCGCACGGCCAAGCAGCATTACGGCGGGTTCGCCGACTGGCCGGCCATCGCCCGGCTGAAGGAGGCGGTGCCGGAGATCCCGGTGCTCGGCAACGGCGACATCTGGAGCGCCGACGACGCGCTGCGGATGGTCGCCGAGACCGGCTGCGACGGCGTGGTCGTCGGTCGGGGTTGCCTGGGCCGGCCGTGGCTGTTCCGCGACCTGGAGAACGCCTTCAACGGCGACCCCGAGCGGACCCGCCCGACGCTGGGCCAGGTGGCCGAGGTGATGATCAGGCACGCCGAGGGCCTGGTCGCCTGCTTCGACACCGAACGGTACGCGGTCGCCGACTTCCGCAAGCACGTCGGCTGGTACCTCAAGGGCTTCCCGGTCGGCTCCGACCTGCGCAGGGCGCTCACCACGGCCACGTCGCTGGAGGAGTTGCGCGACGGGCTCGGCCGCCTCGACCACGATCAGCCGTGGCCGCCCAACACCGACACCCCGCGCGGCAAGTCGGGCGAGCGCGACCGGGTGCACCTGCCGGAAGGCTGGCTGGAGGACCCGTGGGACTGCGTCGTCCCCGACGACGCGGAGTCGGACATCTCGGGCGGCTGACGCCTCGGAGGATGATCCGTGCCGTGGAGATTCTCGGAAAACAGGCGTGAGGGTGGAGATGCTTTCCCTGGCTGAATTCGTACCGGACCGGGCGGCCGAGGAGGCCGTGGTCCGCGCGCTCGACGAGATGCGCCGCGTCTACACCAACCAAGGGTGCTTGGACGAGCTGCAGGGAGCGGTGGCCGACGTCGTCATGAGCCCGGATCCGCAAGTCGTCCACGCCCACCGCGCCGAGGTGTGCCGGGACCACTTCGTGATGCTTCACGCCGCGGAGACGGACTGCGTGCCGCTGTTCCGGCTGCGGATCGAGGACGTCGGCGACCGGAGCAATCTGGAATTCTTCTTACAGGAAGCGGGATTGCACGGTGCGGCTCGGGTCATCCGATACCTCGGCGAGCAGGGTGCCGACGTCAACGCCGTTCAGAACGACAACCAGAGGATGACCGCCTTGCACTGGGCGGTGTACCAACTCCACAGCGATGCCGTGGCCGCGTTGATCGCACACCCGGAGATCGACCTGGAACGCGTCGACGCACGCGGGAGGACCGCACTGGACCTGGCCCTCCATCGGCGGGGCCACACCGAGTCGGCGGAACTGCTCGCCGCCGCCGGAGCGCGCATCAGTCCGGACACGGTCGTCAGCGTCGCGCGGTCACAGGGCCTGCCGTTCGTGGAGATCGTGCTGCGTCACGGAGCCGATCCCAACGCCTACGGCCCGAAGACCGGCATCGCCCCGCTGCACGCGGCGGTCAGCACTCACCATCTGTTCACGGTTCAACGCCTGCTCCAGGCCGGCGCCGACCCGCTGCTGCCGACCCGGCGCATCTTCAGGGCCAGAGGTGTGAAGTACCCGCGCGGCGCCACCCCCCTGGACTACCTCGATCTGGCCGACCCCGGGGGCATCAACCCGGCCTGGCCCCCCGCACTGCGCGAGCTTCTCACCCGGGCGGTCGCCGAACGCACCCAAGAGCGTGGGTGAGGGCCACCGCTGCACCGGACGGCCGTCCTGACCGGGGACGCAGTCCCGCCCGAACCGTCCGCTGTACGGGGGAGAACCGCGAGTATGTCTCGATCTTGGGACACGCTGATGACCCGATGCGGAAACTCGCGGCGCGAGACTAGAGGTAGTGAGTGTGCCGGGACGTCCTTGCCAGTCCGTCCCGGCACACCGCTGACCTTCCCTCAGAGCCGGTTCAGGCCCTGGACGTGGAGCACAGCGCGCCCCTCCTCGTCGGAGGCGGCCAGGTCCACCTGCGCGTCGATGCCCCAGTCGCCGTCACCGGCGGGATCCCGGACCGTCTGGCGCACCCGCCACAGCCCGCTCTCCTCCTCGATCCGCAGCAGCGCGGGCCCGCGCGCGTCGGCGTCGGTGAGGATCTCCTCGTGCTCGTCGTAGTAGGCGTCGAGCGCGGCGCCCCAGTCGACGTCGGGGGCGAGTTCGGCCAGCTCGTCCTCCTTCTCGATCGCACACAGCTCGACCAGCCGGAACATGGCGTTGCGCACCAGCACCCGGAAGGCCCGCACGTTCGCCGTGACCGGCCGTACCTTGGTCTCCAGCTGCACGCCGCGCTCCAGCACCTCGGCCGGGTTGGCGAGCTTCTCCCACTCGTCGATGAGCGAGGAGTCGACCTGGCGCACCAGCTCGCCGAGCCATTCGATGAGGTCGACGAGATCCTCGGTCTTGAGGTGCTCGGGGACCGTACGGCTGAGCGTCCGGTAGGCGTCGGCGAGGTAGCGCAGGACGGTGCCCTCGGAGCGGGTCAGCTCGTAGAACTGGATGAAGTCGCCGAACGTCATCGCCCGCTCGTACATGTCGCGTACGACGGACTTGGGGCTGACCGTGTAGTCGCCCACCCACGGGTGGCCCCGCCGGTAGGTCTCGTAGGCGCCGAGCAGCAGCGTGTCCAGCGGCATCGCGTACATGACCTCGGCGAGGGCGTCCATGCGCTCCTCGTACTCCATGCCGTCGGCCTTCATCTGGGCGACGGCCTCGCCGCGCGCCTTCTTCAGCTGGGCCGACAGGATCTGGCGCGGGTCGTCGAGGATGGCCTCGACGATCGAGACCATGTCGAGCGCGTACCCGGGCGCCTCCTGGTCGAGCAGGTCGAAGGCGGCCAGCGCGAACGTGGACAGCGCCTGGTTGAGCGCGAAGTCCTCCTGCAGCTCGATCGTGAGCCGGGCCCGCCTGCCCTGTTCGTCAGGCTCGCGCAACTGCTCGACGATGCCGCCGGCCAGCAGCGACCGGTAGATGGCGATGGCCTGGCTGATGTGCCTGCGCTGCCACTTGCGGTCTTCGTGGTTGTCGGTGAGCAGGTGCCGCATCGCCTGGAAGCAGTCGCCCGGCCGGTTGATGACGGCCAGCAGCATGGCGTTGCTGACCTTGAACCGTGAGTTGAGCGGTTCGGGCTCGGCGGTCTGCAGCTTCTCGAAGGTCTCCTCGCTCCAGCCGACGAAGCCCTCCGGCGGCTTCTTGCGGGCGTAGCCGCGCCTGCGTTTGGGGTCGTCGCCGATCCTGGCCAGCGCCCTGGCGTTCTCGATGTCGTGCTCGGGCGCCTGGCAGGCGACGTACCCGATCGTGTCGAAGCCGGCCCGCCCGGCCCGGCCGGCGATCTGGTGGAACTCGCGGGCCCGCAGGCGGCGTACCTTGTTGCCGTCGTACTTGGACAGCGCGGTGAACAGCACGGTGCGGATCGGCACGTTGACGCCGACCCCGAGGGTGTCGGTGCCGCAGATGACCTTGAGCAGCCCGGCCTGGGCGAGCCGCTCGACCAGGCGGCGGTACTTCGGGAGCATGCCCGCGTGGTGGACGCCGATGCCGTGGCGGACCAGCCGTGACAGGGCGCGGCCGAAGCGGGTGGTGAACCGGAAGCCTCCGATCATGGTCGCGATGGCCTCCTTCTCGGCCTTCGTCGCCATGTTGATCGACATCAGGGACTGGGCGCGTTCCATCGCCGCCGCCTGCGTGAAGTGCACGACGTAGACGGGCGCCTGACCGGTCGAGAGCATCTCCTCCAGCGACTCGTGCAGGGGCGTCATCCGGTACGAGTACACGAGCGGCACCGGCCGTTCGGCGTGCTTGACCACCGACGTCGGCCGGCCGGTGCGGCGGGTCAGGTCGCGCTCGAACATCGACACGTCGCCGAGCGTCGCCGACATCAGCACGAACTGCGCCTTGGGCAGCTCCAGCAGCGGCACCTGCCAGGCCCAGCCCCGGTCGGGCTCGGCGTAGAAGTGGAACTCGTCCATGACGACCTGGCCGACGTCGGCGGCGGCGCCGTCGCGCAGGGCCAGGTTGGCGAGGATCTCGGCGGTGCAGCAGATGATGGGCGCGCCCGGGTTGACGCTGGCGTCGCCGGTCATCATGCCGACGTTCTCGACGCCGAAGACCTCGCACAGGTCGAAGAACTTCTCCGACACGAGCGCCTTGATGGGCGCGGTGTAGAAGGTGCGCAGGTCGCGGGTGAGCGCGGTGAAGTGCGCCCCGGCGGCGACCAGCGACTTGCCGGAGCCGGTGGGCGTGGCGAGGATCAGGTTGCTGCCCGAGACCACCTCGATCAGCGCCTCCTCCTGCGCGGGGTAGAGCGTGAGTCCGCGTTCGGAGTTCCAGGTCACGAAGGCGTCGAAGATGGCATCGGGGTCGGCGTCGATGTCTTCAGGCAGGCGATCTACGAGGAGGCTCACCCTCCCTATCCTGCCGAATTCCACGACCTGCTCTGACCCTCGGCCCCTATCCGGAGAAATGTCGGCAGAATGATTACATAGGGTTATGAGAATCTTGCTCGCCGTGATGATGCTCGGCCTGTGCGCGTGCGGGACGACGAAACCGCAGTCAGCCTCGCCCGGCCCCACCCCTCGGACGAGCACGCTTCTCGCCCATGCCTTCGTCCCCGCCTACCGCGATCCGAAGGGCGGGACGCTCATCGCCGCAGAACGGCTCATGCGCAGGAACCGGCTGGTCGAGGACTGGGCCCAGGCCGCCAACGACGGCTTCGTCCCGCCGCGCGAGGTCTCCGTCGTGGCCAGGCAGTGCGGCACCGTCAACGCCTTCTACAACCCGCAGGACTCCTCGATCACCATGTGCTACGAGATGGCCGACTTCATGACCAAGCTGTTCGCCCGGCCCGCGCCGGGCCAGACGGCGCCGCCCGACGAGGAGGGCGTCGAGGAGAACGTGGTCGGCGCCCTCGGCGGCGTCTTCTACCACGAACTCGGCCACGCCCTCATCGACCTGTACGACCTGCCGGCCACCGGCAAGGAGGAGGACTCGGTCGACCAGCTCTCGGCGCTCGTGCTCATCGCGGCGGCCGAGGACCAGCAGGACTACTCGCAGATCATCAGCACGATCGAGGCGTGGGGGCGGATCTCCCAGCAGACCGCCTCTCGGCCGGTGGCCCGCGAGACCTTCGCCGACGAGCACTCGCTGAGCATCCAGCGCTACTACAACCTCATGTGCTACCTGTACGGCTCCAACCACAACGCCTTCCTGCCGCTGGTCGCCGACGGCGAACTGCCCGTGGCGCGGGCGGTGGGCTGCGAGCGCGAGTACGCCAGGATGAGCAGCGCCTGGCACACACTGCTCGGCCCCCACCTGCGTGAGCCGCTGCCGGTCGCCACGCAGACCGGCTAGTCCAGGGCGAGCTGGAGCAGCGTGGTGTCGACCCAGCGGCCGTGCTTGAAGCCCACCCGCCGCAGCCTGCCCACCTCCTCGAAGCCCGCAGCCAGGTGGAGCTTGACCGAGGAGGGGTCCCCGGTGTCGGCGATGACCGCGATGAGCTGGCCGGCCCCGCTGTCGCGGCAGGCCGACACCAGCGCGGCCAGCAGCGCCCTGCCGAGCCCCCGGCCCTGCGCCCACGGCGCCAGGTAGATGCTGTCCTCCAGGCTGTACCGGTAGGCGGGCCGGGGCCGGTAGCGCCCCGCGTAGGCGAACCCCGCCACTCGCCCGTCCACCTCGGCCACCAGGAACGGCAGTCCGGCCGTCAGCTTCTCCCGCCACGCCGACGGCTCCGGCGGGGTCTCCTCGAAGGTGATCACGCTGTCGAGGACGTACGGGGCGTAGACGGCGGCGACGGCGGGCAGGTCGGCCGCGGTGGCCGCGCGGATGGTGCTCATAGGCCGAGATCATGCCCGATCGGCTCTCACCGGCGGTGGAACGGCCCGGTGAGGAGCAGGCCGCCGGCCAGGGCCGCCACGGCGAGGACCGGCGCCGCGCCCGGCTTGAACCCGTGGATCATCAGCGTCGCCAGCCCGCCCGCGATGAGCGCCGCCGCCGTCAGCGTCCCGGCCCAACCCGGATCGTCCCGGTACGGCAGCGCGGGCGGCTCCTCGAAGCGCGCGAACCACCGCAGCAGCGGCCACGCCACCAGCGCGAGCGCCCCGAGCCAGAACGGCAGCCCCGCGAGCCACCCCGTGCTGCCGGGTGACGGCGTGTCGATGCCCAGGCCCACGACGACCACGCCGGTGACCGCGAACAGCGCGGGCATGTGCCACAGGTACATCGTCATGATGCGCGGGCCGGCCCAGGCGAGCAGCGCCTCGGTGCGCAGCCGCATGAGCAGCGGCCGCAGCAGGACCGCGAGGCCGATCTGGCCGAACGACACCGCGAGGATCGCCAGCGTGGGCGGTGCCATGTTGGACAGCTCCGCGCCCGGCAGCCCGACCATACTGCCCGGGTACGGCCCGAGCGCCACCAGCGCGGCCGCCGCGCCGAACCCGCCCGCCGCGAGCAGACCCGGCCGCAGCAGGCGGCCCTCGGGGTAGAAGAAGCCGAGCTGGTGCACGGCCAGCCAGACGAAGCCGATGTTGGCGTATCCCAGCAGGTCCGCGCCGGCGGAGAAGCGCACGACGTCGGTGAGGACCGCGCCCGCCGTCATCGCGGCGGGCACCCGCCAGCCGAACCGGGCGTGCAGCCGCATCAGCCACGGCGTCGCCGCGACGGCCAGCAGGTACACGACCAGGAACCACAGCAGCTGGCCCGTCAGGCGCGAGCCCACCTGCAGCGGATGCTCGGGCAGGCCGAGCCCCGCGAGCACGTGCGGCAGCGGCACCCAGACCGCGGCCAGCGGCAGCAGCGGCCAGGCCAGGCGGCGCAGGCGGACGTTCAGCCAGGCGGGGGCGCCGCGCCGGGCGCGGGCGAAGCTGATCGCGTTGGCGGCGCCGCCCGCGAAGAACACCACCGGCATCACCTGGCTGAGCCAGGTCACCACCCAGACGCCGGGCGCCGACAGGGCGTTGCCGGTCGCCAGCCTGACGCCGTCGTACGACAGCACGGGCATCGTCCAGTGCTGGAGGACCACGAGCGCCATGCCGAACACGCGCAGCAGGTCGATGAAGGTGTCCCGGCGTGGCGGGGCTTGGGCGGGGGCGACGGCGAGCACGGTCATGACGGGCCTTCTGGAGGTCGGGTGGGGACGCCGTCCAGACTTCCGCCGACGGGCTCGCCGCACAGTGCGGTCGTCACCCGTCTTTCCGGCTGCTCACCGCACCCGCCTGGGTAGGGCTGGCCCTACCCCCGCCGGAGTGCGCGCAGGGTCGTCCCACGGCCTGCCGGGCCTTAGCGTGGACGGCATGCGTTCCCTGATCCGGCGGGTCCTCCTGGACACCCGCTACACCCTGATCGGCTTCCCCGCGGCGGCGGTGGCCTTCGTGCTGATGATCGGCGGGTTCGCCGCCGGCGTGGGCACCGCCGTCGTCTGGATCGGGCTGCCGATCCTCGCGGGGACGCTGAGGCTGGCCAGGGCCTTCGCGGAGGGGGAGCGCGGCTGGCTGGCCGATGTGCTCCAGCGCCCGCCCGTACGCCCCAGGTACAAGCCGGCGCCGCCCGGCGCGGGCCGCCTGCGGCGCCTGGTCAATCCGATGACCAGCGGGCAGTCGTGGCTCGACCTGCTCCACGGCATCCTGAACTTCCCCGTCTCCGTCGTCGCCTTCGCCGTCACCGTCACCTTCTGGGCCATCGCGGTCCTCGGGCTGACCTGGCCCGGCTACGGCTTCCTGTTCGTGAACCTCCCGGGCAACGCGGGCCTGGCCGAACTGCTGCAGATCGGCGAGGGCTACCTCCCCAACGCGGTCGTCAACTTCTGCATCGGCCTGGCCGGGCTGGTCCTGCTGCCGGTCGTCACCAGGGGCACGGCGCTGCTGCGCGCGGGACTCGGCCGCTGGCTGCTCACCGGCGTCGCCGAACTTCAGGGGCGGATCGAGGTCCTGTCGGAGTCGCGCTCGGCCGCCGTCTCCGCCGAGGCCGCCGCGCTGCGCAAACTGGAGCGCGACATCCACGACGGACCTCAGCAGCGCCTGGTGTCGCTGGCCATGGAGCTGTCGCGGGCCCAGCGGCAGATGGCCAAGGACCCCGACGCCGCTCAGCTCACCCTCAAGGGCGCCATCGCCGCCACCCGCGAGACCCTGGACGAACTGCGCGCGCTCTCACGGGGCATCGCGCCGCCGATCCTGTCCGACCGGGGCCTCGCCCCAGCCCTCGCCGCGCTGGCCGGGCGCAGCACCGTCCCCGTCGACCTCGACGTCCAGGTCGAGGGACGCTTCCCGGCCGCCGTCGAGAACGCGGTCTACTTCGTCTGCGCCGAGACGCTCACGAACGTCGCCAAGCACAGCCGCGCCACGCAGTGCACCGTGCAACTCGTCCGTACCGGTGACACGCTGATGTTGATCATCGGAGATGATGGGGTCGGCGGCGCACACGTCGCCAAGGGACACGGCCTGGCCGGACTGGCCGACCGCATGCGTGCGGTCGACGGCGACCTCATGGTGCAGTCGCCGGACGGCGGGCCGACATTGATCGTGGCGGAGGTTCCGTGCGGGTAGTGGTCGCCGATGACGCGGTGCTCATCAGAGAGGGCCTGGTCCGGCTGCTGGAGGAGTTCGGGTTCGAGGTGGTCGCCACCGTCGGCGACGGCGACGCGCTCGTCGAGGCCGTCGTCGAGCACCGGCCCGACGTGTCCGTCGTGGACGTCCGCATGCCGCCGTCCTTCACCGACGAGGGGCTGCGCGCCGCCGTCGAGGCCCGCCGCAGGGTCCCGGGCGCGCCCGTGCTCATCCTGTCGCAGTATGTCGAGGTGTCCTACGCCGACGACCTGCTGGCCGATGCCAGGGGCGCGGTCGGCTACCTGCTGAAGGACCGGGTCATCGACGTGGACGAGTTCCTGGAGGGTCTGCGCCGGGTGGCTGCGGGCGGAACGGTCTTCGATCCCCAGGTGGTGTCGCAGTTGATGGTGCGAAGACGCAAGGACGATCCGCTGGCGCAGTTGACGCCGAGGGAGCGCGAGGTGCTGGGGCTCATGGCCGAGGGGAAGTCCAACCCGGCGATCGGCCGCGACCTCGTGATCAGCGACGGGGCCGTGGAGAAGCACATCCGCAGCATCTTCTCCAAGCTGGGCCTGTACGCCGAGGACACCGACCAGCATCGGCGCGTCCTCGCGGTGCTGACCTACCTGCGTTCCTGAGGCCCGCCGGAGGGGTGCGGCGCCCGGCTTCGTGCGGGTGGGGGCCGCACGTGCCGCGTTCGCCGGCTCAGGAGGGGACGGACGTGACCGCCGCGGGGTCCCGGGATGATCACGGTGTCCGGTTTCCGGGGGTGGGGTTCGGCGCCGCTGGGCGGCGGGGCCCCGGAATCGGGTGGCCGGGAGTCGTCTCGGCGGGGAGCCGTAGGCCAGGAGGGGCGGCGCTCGACGGAGCCCGGCACTCGGCGGCGGTGCGCGGGATCCACGGCTTCGCCGTGACGACGAGTGATCATTCAGGACGCCCGGCGGCTCATCGCGGCGGGAGGCCGCGAGGTGCGGCACCGTGGGCGCTGGAGCGCTGCGTGAGGTCCCACGGCGGCCACTTGAGCCCCTGGGCGCGGTATCACCCCCTGGAGCGGGAGTGACACCCGCTGGCTAGCCCAGGGCCTCGACCAGCTTCTTGCGCTGCTGGGCGCCCAGGCCGCCGAGGCGGCGCTTCTCGTCGACGCCCGCCTCCTCCATCAGCGCCGTGGCCTTGGCCGGGCCGACGCCCTTCACCGCGCGCAGTGCCTGCGAGACCTTGATCTTCTTGGCGATGTCGTCGTCGCGCTCCAGCAACTGCGCGAACGTGAGCTCGCCTGCCTTGACCTTGCCCAGCAGGGCGGTGCGGGCGGCGCGGGCCTCGGCGGCCTTCTCCAGCGCTGCCTTGCGCTGCTCGGGGGTAAGGGTGGGAAGTGCCATCGTTTCTCTCTCCTCGGGAATTTACGGACTGTTACCCGTAGTGCAGTGGCTAATCATGGCGGATACCGGGGGGTCGTGTTGCGGAAAGCGCCCGCTCAGCCCGTTCGCCAGGGCTGTTCGGCCGCTTCGGCACCGGCCGCGCCCCGCGGGAGGGCGTCTTCGCCGCTCTCCGCGCCGCCCGCCACGCGTTCCTCCCACCGTAGCCCGTGCGAGGCGGGCGGCCACCTCCGAAACAGACACACCTCACCTCCCGGCCGGCCCGGCCTCCGCATGGCGGCCGAGGCGTGGGAACCGCTGCGGGCTCGGCGATCCCGGTGTTCCGGGCCTGCCGGAAGGCTGTCCGGAAGATGCCCGGATCTCCGGCTCTCCCCGAGGCCGAGGGAGCCTACCCGTCGTGCCCGTCCGACGTGGGGGAGTGCGCTCGGTGAAAGATCACGAGGAGTGCGGTTGTATGAGTGGTTTGCGTGGTTTGCATCACACTGTGCATCTCGGGCGTGTCGCAGGGGGTTCGTGGGGTTCTAGGGGGCTGCGTTCCAGGCTCTGAGGGCCTCCGGAGTCAGGAACGCGTCGAACACCGTCTCCATCGCCCCGAGCAACGGGCCGCGCCACCCGAGGTCCGAGCGCAGAAGCGGCGGCGGGCTGTCGGCACGGATCGTCATCAACCCGTTCAGGAACGCGTTGTCAAGTACGCCGGGCGCCTGCTGGTACAGGTCCGCCCCGAGACCCGACAGCGTCACCAGCTCCGGGTCGTGCGCGTTGACCAGGCAGGCCAGGCCCGCGCCCAGCGAGGACGCGTTCGCGGCCACCGACTCCCGTGCCGCCGCGTCCCCCCGGGCGCCGTCGGCCAGGATCGCCTGCGCCAGATCGCGGCCCCGCCCGCCGCCCGCCGCCATGCCGAGATGGCGCAGGAGGGCGTTCGCGCCGACGTCCATGCCCCAGCAGCCGAGCGCGCCGCACACGCAGCGCCGGGTGCCGCCCGTGAGCGGCAGGTGGCCGAACTCGGCGCCCATCCCCGTCGCCCCGCCGAGCGGGCGGCCCTCGACGACGAGCAGGCCGCCCAGGTCGAAGTCCACATGGATGTGCAGGCCCACCCCGATACCCGCCATCCGTCCCCGCCGCGCCTCCGCCAGAGCCGCGCACGCGGTGTCGTTGCCCAGGTGCAGCGGCACCCCCCACAGCGACGGCACCCCCTCCGCCCGCCGGGGGGCGCGGGCGGCGGCCCTGCGCGGGCGCTCGATCCAGGGGACGGGGGAGCCCGGGACCTCAGGAGGCTCGGGGGCTTGGGGGACGGCGATGCGACGGGGGGCCGGGGCGGGGGGCTCGCCCGCCTCGGGGGAGTGGGCGGACACGGCGCTCGCCAGGTGGGCCGGCACGTCGATCGCCCGCCAGCCCAGATGGCCGATGTCCACCAGCCGGCCGCTCCGGACCGGGCCCGGCGCGGCCAGGCCGATGCCGATGAGGCGGGGACCGTACTCCAGCGCCCGGGTGCGCAGCGCCCGGCCGAGGGGGAGCAGCGCGCCCGCCGGGGTCCCGTCGTGCGAGCCGGAGGCCAGCATGAGCGCGCGCCCGCCCAGCTCGCAGGCCGCGAGCTCCCAGCGGTCCTCGCGCAGGTCGACGGCGAGCGCGATGGGCCCCAGCGGATGCGGGCCCGGCACCTGAGTGGGACGGCCGCGCGTGTGCCCGGCCGAGGGCTCCTCGTGGAGGAGGGCGTCCGAGACGAGCCCGGCCACGAGGACGCTGGCGGTGCCCCGCGCCAGGTCGAGATCCCTGGTCAGCTGCGACCGGGTGCGGTCGGCGCCGCAGTCGTGGACGGCCCGCAGCAGCCGGACCCGGTTGTGCTCGCGCAGCTCGACGCTGGTCGTCGCCCCATTCACTTTCACCATTCGCCCCATTGTGTCGGCAGTCATCCCCAATTATGCTCGCGCCGTGAACAAAAGCGTGGGGCAGCGTGCCCGAATCGGTGTTTTCGGTCTCTTCTTCCTGAGCGGCTTCGTCATGGGCGTGTGGGCGGCGGGCCTGCCCTCCCTCACCGAACGCCTCGGCCTGGACCCCGCCATGCTGGGTACCGCGCTGCTGCTGATCTCCACGGGCGCCCTGGTGTCGATGCTGGTCGCGGGCCCGCTGGTGGACCGCTTCACCAGTCGCCGGGTCTGCTGGGTGGCCGGGCCGTTCTCCGCGGTGGTGCTGCTGGGACCCGCGCTGGCCGGGTCGTACCCGTGGCTGCTGGTGCTGTCCGTGGTCTTCGGCCTCGGGCTCGGGGTGATCGAGGTGGCCATCAACGCCCATTCGGTCGAGGTCGAACGCGTCTACGCCAGGCCGATCATCTCCGCCTTCCACGGCACCTGGAGCCTCGGCGGGGCCGTGGCCGGGCTGCTCACCGCGTTCGTGCTGCAACTGGGCATCGAGGGGCAGGCGCTGCTGGTCGCGGCCGGGATCGTGGTGCCGTTCCTGTACCTTCCCGCCGCCCGGCTGCTGCTGCCCGAGCCGCCGCCCGCCGCCGCCCAGGGAGCCGCGGCGGAAGGCGGCGCCAAGCAGGCCGTGGGGCTGCGGTGGGGGCTGATCGCGCTGCTCGGGCTCGCCGCCTTCGCCGGGCACCTGAGCGAGGGCGCGGCCATCGACTGGGCGGCGCTGCACGCGCGCTGGATCCTCGGGGCGGACGAGGCCGCGGCGCCGCTGGCGTACACGGTGTTCGCCGTGGCGATGACCGGGGTGCGGCTGCTCGGGGACCCGCTCAGGGCGCGGCTGGGGTCCGTCACGACGATCCGGCTCGCGGGGCTGTTCGCGACGCTCGGGTACATCCTGGTGCTGGCCTCGCCGCAGGTGCCCGCCGGGTTGCAGGTGGCGGCCGCCTGGCTCGGGTGGGCGCTGGCCGGGGTGGGGCTCGCCACCGTGGTGCCGGTGATCTTCAGCGCGGTGGGCGCGGCCGGCGGGCCGGTGGGCAAGGCGCTGTCGCTGGTCACGGCGTTCGGGTACTCGGGGCTGCTGGTCGGGCCCGCGGTGCTGGGGTTCGTGGCCAAGGAGACGTCGCTGCCGGTCGCGCTCGTCATCCCGGCGGTGATGGCCGCCGTGGTCACGCTGTCCGGCAGCCCGTCGATCCGCGCCCTGACGTCCAGGTCGAAGGCCCCGGCCGAGACGCCGGTGCCCGCTCGCGACTGACCCTGCCCGCGACAGGGTTGGGGGTGTCCGAAATTTCATCACATAGCGCCTGAGCTGCTGTTATTCGATCGTGACTTGACCTCGGTGGACGTGGACCGATTTTATGTGGCCACCTCAGTAAACGTTTACAGTTCTGTGTCCCCCCGAGAGGACTGCCGTGACCGACGGACCCACGATCAACACGATCGCCGCGCGTGCCGGTGTCTCGATCGCCTCGGTCTCGCGGGTGCTGAACGGCCTGCCGACCCGGCAGGAGACGGTCCGCAAGGTGATGGCGGCCGCGGAAGAACTAGGGTACGTGCGCAACGCCGTCGCGAGAAGCCTCAAGTCGCGCCGCACCCACCAGGTCGCCTTCGCGATGGCCGACATCGGCAACCCCGTCTACCTGGCCATGGTCAGGCAGATCCAGCCGGTGCTCAAGGCCGCCGGCTACCGCCTCGTGCTCCACTCGACCGACGCCATCGCCGCCGACGAGATCGACGTGCTGCGCAGCCTCGGCGAACGGTACGTGGACGGCCTCATCATGAGCCCGCTGCGCGTCACCGACGAGCATCTGCGCACCCTCGCCGCCGCCCGCGCCCCCGTCGTGATCATCGGCTCGGTGCCGGACGGCACCCGGGTCGACAACGTCAGAGCCGACTCGCGCACCGGCGTCCGGCTCGCCCTCGACCACCTGCACCAACTCGGCCGCCGCCGCATCGGCCTGGTCAACGGCCCCCTCGACACCGTGCCCGGCGCCTCCAGAGGCGCCGCCTACGCCGAGGCGCTCGGCGCGCTGGGCCTGCCGTACGACGAGGACCTCGTGGAGATCGGCGACTTCTACCGGCAGGAGGGCGCCCGCGCCGCCGCCGCGCTGCTGACCCGCAGGCCCGACGTGGACGCGCTCATGTGCGCCAACGACCTGATCGCCCTCGGCGCCGTCGACGTGCTGCGCGCCTCCGGCCGCAGGGTGCCGGCCGACGTGGCCGTGGTCGGCATGGACGACACCGACCTCGCCGCCGCCTCCTGGCCGTCGCTCACCAGCGTCTCGCTCGGGTCGGCGGAGCGCGGCAAGGCCGCCGCCGAACTGCTGCTCGACCGGCTGCTGAACGGCGAACGCGAACCCCGGGTGGTGACCGTGCCGCCCCGGCTGCTCGTGCGCGCCTCCACCTCCGGCAGGGAACCGACACCCCAGTACACGGCGGTGCCGTCGGAACCGCGCACGACGGACGGAGCGGCCGGATGAAGGCGACCAAGCCGGCCCGCGCCCGGCGCGGCAACCGCGAACTGTGGCTGCTCATGCTGCCCGCGCTGGTTCCCGTCCTGCTGTTCAGCGTCGGCCCCCTCCTGTACGGCATCGGCCTGGCCTTCACCGACGCCCGCGCCGGCCGTAACCGCGAGGTCTCCTTCACCGGCCTGGAGAACGTGACCACGCTGCTGGGCGACGCCGACTTCTGGTCGTCGTTCCGCATCGGCCTCATCTGGTCGGTGTCGGTGACGGTGCTGCAGTTCCTGGCGGCCCTCGGGCTCGCGCTGCTGCTGAACCAGAACCTCCGGTTCAGGGGCGTGGCCCGGGTGCTGGCCGTGGTGCCGTGGGCGATGCCGCCGGTGGTCATCGGCCTGATGTGGAAGCTCGTCTACCACCCGGACGCCGGACTCCTCAACAGCCTGCTCGGCACGGACGTCAACTGGCTGGCCGACTTCTCGCTGGCACTGCCCGCGATCATCGTGGTCGGCATCTGGACCGGCATGCCGCAGACGACCGTGGTCCTGCTGGCGGGCCTGCAGGGCATCCCGAAGGAGTTGTACGAGGCGGTCGAGGTGGACGGCGCGGGCCGCTGGCGCCGCTTCTGGACGATCACGGTCCCGCAGTTGCGCCCGGTCATCGTGGCGATCACCTCGCTCGACTTCGTCTGGAACATCAACCAGTTCGGCCTGGTGTACGTGCTCACCGCAGGCGGTCCGGGCGGCCAGACCCGGCTGCCCATGTTGTTCGCCTACGAGGAGGCGTTCAGGTACCGCTTCTTCGGCTACGCCTCGATGCTCGGCGTCGCGTTCGCGATCGTCGTGCTGGCGGTGCTGAGCGTGTACCTGTGGCGCCAGATGAGGGAGAGCCGATGAGACGCCTGCCGCAGTACCTCGCGCTGCTCGCCTACATCGTCTTCCTGGCCTTCCCGCTGCTGTGGCTGCTGTCGACGGCGCTGAAGACGCCGCAGGAGATGGCCCGGCTGGATCCGACGTGGATCCCGCGCGCGCCGACCCTGGACAACTTCTCGGCCGCCTTCGGCGAGCAGGACCTGACCGGCGCCGCGCTGCGCAGCCTGGTCGTGGCGGTCGTGGCCAGCCTGATCACGGTGCTGATCTCGCTGCCCGCCGCCTACGCCATCGCCCGCTACCGCAGCCTGGTCGGCCGGGTGGCGGTCGGCTGGGTGCTGGTCAGCCAGGTGTTCCCGTTCATCCTGATCATCATCCCGCTGTTCATGGTGCTGCGGGAGCTGGAGCTCGTGAACACGCTGCCCGGCCTGGTGGTGGTGCACGTGACGTTCACGCTGCCGTTCGCGCTGTGGATGCTCCAGGGGTACGTCAGGGCGGTGCCGCCCGAACTGGAGGAGGCCGCCTCGGTCGACGGGGCCGGCCGCTGGCGCTCGATCGTGAGCGTCGTGGCACCGCTGCTCGCCCCCGGAGTGGTGGCGACCCTGCTGTTCTCGTTCATCTCCTCGTGGAACGAGTTCCTCTTCGCGCTCGTGATCCTCCAGGACCCCGACGTGATGACGCTCCCGCTCACGCTGGTGAGGTTCACCGGCCCAGAGGGAGTGGCCAGGCTCGGCCCGCTGGCCGCGGCGTCGCTGATGGCGACGATCCCGAGTCTGGTCTTCTTCGCAATGATCCAGCGGCGACTGAAGTCCGGCCTGATGGCCGGCGCCGTCAAGGGCTAGGAGGCTCTCATGCGTATCAGGTCCGCTCTCGCGGTGGCGGCGCTCGCCGTCGTCGCGGCCGGCTGCGGTGGCGGTGGCGCCACCGGCGGCAGCGGGGAGTCCGCGAAGTCCGGCGAGCCGGTCAAGCTGGACTTCCTCAGCCTCGCCTGGCAGGAGGAGTCGGTGGCCGCCAACAAGGCGATCGTCGACGAGTGGAACAAGGCCAACCCCGGCATCCAGGTGACCTACGTGCAGGGCAGCTGGGACAACGTCAACGACCAGCTCGTCACCCAGTTCGCCGGCGGCACCGCCCCCGACGTGATCCACAACGACTCGCCCGCCCTGGCCGGGTTCGCCGCCGACGGCTACCTGCTCGACCTGAAGGACAAGGTGCCCGCGGAGCTGAAGAGCGACATCCCGCAGGCCGCCTGGGACACCACCACCTTCGACGACGGCAAGGGGAACCAGGGCGTCTACGGGGTGCCGTTCCTCCAGGAGTCGCAGGTCATCATCGCCAACAAGAAGCTCCTCGACGCCTCGGGCGCCCGGGTGCCGACCGCCGACAACCCGTGGACCTGGGACGAGTTCTCGCAGGCCGCCAAGAAGATGACCAAGAGCGGCGGCTTCGGCGTCGCCTGGCCGATGAAGTCGCCGGTGAACAAGACCCTCAACCTGGCCCTCACCTACGGCGGCAAGTTCTTCGAGACCGGCCCGGACGGCAAGACCAAGGTGAAGGTCGGCCCGGAGGAGCGCCAGGTGCTCCAGCGCATCCACGACCAGCTCTGGAAGGACAAGTCGGCCGACCCCGGCGCCCTCGGCCAGGGCACCGCCGACCCGCTGCCCGCCTTCTTCGAGGGCAAGTTCGCGATGCTGCCCGCCGGGGTGTTCCTGCGTGCGCAGGTCGTCGAGCAGGCGCCCGAGGGCTTCGAGTGGGTCACCCTGCCCGCCCCGAAGGGCACCACCACCGAGCAGGGCGCGGTCTCGCAGACGCTGTCGGTCGCCCAGGACAGCGACAAGCCGGAGGAGTCGCTGAGGTTCATCTCCTTCTTCCTCAACGGCAAGAACCAGGCCAGGCTCGCCAAGGGCGACTGGCTGGTGCCCACCTCGCAGGCCGCCGCCGCCGACCCGTCGATGACGACGAAGGAGAACGGCTGGGACGTGGCCGTCGCCTCGGCCAAGACGCTCGTGGTCGCGCCCTTCCTCAAGGTGAAGGGCTTCGACGAGTGGAAGAGCAAGGTGGCGACGCCGGTGCTCCAGCAGTACTTCGCCGACAAGATCAGTCTCGACGAGGCCGCCGGTAAGCTGGTCACCGAGGGCAACCAGGTACTGGAGCGGTACGAGAAGTGAGTGTGCGCGACAAGGCCAGGGGGTCCCTGCTCGGCCTGGCGGCCGGAGACGCCCTCGGAGCCCCCGCCGAGAACCTCACCCCCGCCCGCATCCGCGAACGGTGGGGACGGCTGACCGAGATCGAGGGCGGCGGCACCGACGACACCGAGTACGCCATCTTCGCAGCGTCCCTGCTGGTCAGGCATGGTCACGCGCTCACCGCCGCCGATGTGGCCGCCGCCTACCGGCGCGAGATCATTCCCCTGGTGACCGGCCCGATGAAGGGCGCCGGGTTCTCCGAACTCGGCACCGTCATGGCGCTGCGGCGCGGGCTCGAACCGCCGATGACCGGACGCGTCCACGCGCACGGCTGGTCCGACGGGCTGGCCATGCGGGCGGCGTCGTACGGCGTCTTCTGTCCGGGTGACCCCGCCGAGGCGGCGCGCCTCGCGGAACAGGACGGGCTGGTGAGCGGCGAGGGCGAGGGCATCCTGGGCGGGCGTGCGGTCGCCGCCGCCGTCGCGGCGGCGATGGCGGACGCGACCCCGGACGCGGTCGCCGACGCCGCCCTGAGCGCGGTTCCCGAGGACTCGTGGACGACCCGCGCGATCGTGCGGGTCCGCGAGGTCCTCAGCGGATCCCGCGACGCGGGCCTCACGGAGCGGCTGCACGAGGCCGTCGTCGTCAGGCACTATCCCTGGACCGACGTGGCCCCGGAGGCCGTCGCGCTCGCCCTGGCCGCCTACCTGGCCGGAGACGGCGACGTGGAAGCGTCCGTGACGTTCGGGGTGAACCTCGGCCGTGACGCCGACACGATCGGCGCCATCGCGGGCGCCATGGCCGGCGCGGGGCAGGGCGAGAGCGGCGTGCCCGCCCGCTGGGCCGCCCGCATCGGCCCCGCCACCGGCGCCTGCCTGCCGGTCGTCGCGGGACGGCACGTGTTGGACGTCGCCGACGAACTGGTGAGAGGACTCTGAACACGATGTCGGGGGACAGGATCAGGGGAGCCTTCGCCGGGCTCGCCGTCGGAGACGCGACGGGCTGGCCCGCGGCGAGGCACCGGGCGGCGCTGCACGCGCCCTGGAGCAGGCGCCTGCACCGCGAGCTGGACCAGTTCGCGGAGGAGCACCGGGTCACGACGCTGCCGGTGCCGTTCGCGCTGAACCAGCCGACGGCGCCGCTCGCCCTCGGCCCGTCGGACGACGCCGAATGGCTCGCCTGGACGGCGCTGACGATCGGGCGGCCGAGGGCCGAGGCGTTCCGCGAGCTCGCCGGGCGCGAGGACGTCAGGGCGCGCATCTCCGTCGCCACCGCGCTCGACAACCTCGCCAAGGGCGTCGAGCCGCCGGCCAGCGGGCACGACAACCCGCACTTCTTCGACGACGCGGCGGCGATCCGCGCGGTCGCCTTCGGCGCGGCCGGGCGCGACCCGCGCGCCGACGCGAGCGTCACCAACGCGGGCGACGGCCTGCTCGGCACCGTGGCCATGGC
>NZ_BAAAHQ010000002.1:0-35682 GCF_039525605.1 Nonomuraea longicatena
CGAGGTGTTGCATGATGTTTCATGCACTGGCTTTTAACACACTGTTGAGTTCTCAAGAAACGGACGCGTTACCCCTCAAGCTACAAGAGGCGCAGAGTTCGTCTTCTCTAGTGTATCAGACTCGATTGGCTCTTGTCAAAGCCTTGATTCTGGCACACCAACCCCGATTTGGGGCAACCCGTCTAACTTACCCAAACATTCGGCGCTTGTCCAATCGTCTGGACGCAACCGGAAGCTGAGGCGAGTCAGTTGGGGTGGTTCAGAGGCTAGCTGCCGACTCGGAGAGCCGGGCCCCGCTCGCCCTGCGTGGAAAACTCTAGCAGCCTTGCGGGGTCACAACGTCCATCTCCGGTAACGAATGGGTCTTCCCCGAGTTCACTTGCCTCAAACCCGGGACGCGGTCACGCGGACGGCAGGGCGGCCAGCTGTGCCTCCAACCGCGCGATGTCCTCGTCGGCCTGCGCAGCCCGCCCGCGTACCTTCGCCACGACCTCGTCGGGCGCCTTGGCCATGAACTGCTCGTTGCCCAGCTTCGCCGCCACCTGGCCGGCTTCCTTGCGGGCCACGGCGAGGTCCTTCTCCAGGCGCTTGCGTTCGGCCACCACGTCGATCGCCCCGGCGGTGTCGATCTCGACCGTGACCCCGCCGACGGCCAACCGCGCCGTGGGCGTGAACCCCTCGGTCGCGGGCTCCAGGCGCAGCAGCGACCGAACCGCGTTCTCCGACTCCCCCAGCGGGGATCCCGACAGCCTCGCGGCCACCCGCTGGCCGGGCTTCAGCCCCTGGTCCGAACGGAACCGCCGGACCTCGGTGACCAGCTCCTGCAGCGCGATGATCTCAGCCTCGGCAGCCGGGTCCGTGTAACGGGGATCAGCGGTCGGCCAGGCGGCGACGACGGCGGACTCCCCTCCGGTGACCGCCCGCCAGAGCTCCTCCGTCACGAACGGCACCAGCGGATGCAGCAACCGCAACAGTGCGTCGAGCACATGCCCGAGCACCAGTCGGGTGCCCTCCCGCCCTTCGGCGATCTGGATCTTGGCCAGCTCCAGGTACCAGTCGCACACCTCGTCCCAAGCGAAGTGGTACAGCAGGTCGGAGACCTTGGCGAACTCGTACTCCTCGAAGCCCGCGTCCGCCGCGGCGATCACGTGCTGCAACCGGGACAGGATCCAGCGATCCGCGGCGGTGAGGTCGGCGGGCAGTTCCCCCACGGTCGCGCCGTTCATCAGCGCGAAGCGGATGGCGTTCCAGATCTTGTTGCAGAAGTTCCGGGATCCGCCCGCCCACTCCTCGCTCACCGCCACGTCGGCACCGGGGTTGGCACCGCGCAGCAGGGTGAAGCGGGTGGCATCGGCGCCGAACCGTTCGACCCAGTCGAGTGGATCGACCACGTTGCCGAAGGACTTCGACATCTTCTTGCCGTACTGGTCGCGGACCATGCCGTGCAGGGCCACCACGCGGAAGGGCGGCTGGCCCTCCATGGCGTAAAGACCGAACATCATCATCCGGGCGACCCAGAAGAACAGGATGTCGTAGCCGGTGACGAGCACCGAGGTCGGATAGAAGCGCGCCAGGTCAGGGGTCCGCTCGGGCCAGCCCAGGGTGGAGAACGGCCACAGCGCGGAGGAGAACCAGGTGTCGAGGACGTCGGGGTCCTGCGTGTAGCCCTCGGGGGCGCTCTCGTCCGGCCCGACGCAGACGACCTCGCCGTCCGGGCCGTACCAGACGGGGATACGGTGCCCCCACCACAGTTGGCGGGAGATGCACCAGTCGTGCATGTCGTCGACCCAGTCGAAGTAGCGCTTGGCCAGCTCCGGCGGGTGGATGCGGGTGCGGCCGTCGCGTACGGCATCGCCCGCCGCTTTGGCCAGCGGCGAGACGTTGACGAACCACTGGAGCGACAGCCGGGGCTCGACCACGGTCTTGCAACGCGAGCAGTGGCCGACCGAGTGGAGATAGGGCCGCTTCTCGGCGACGATGCGCCCTTCGGCGCGCAGGGCGGCGACGACGGCGGGACGGGCCTCGAACCGGTCGAGCCCCTCGAAGGGTCCGTGAGCGGTGATGATGCCGCGGTCGTCCATGACGGTCACCGACGGCAGCGAGTGGCGGCGGCCGATCTCGAAGTCGTTGGGGTCGTGTGCCGGGGTGACCTTGACGCAGCCGGTGCCGAACTCCGGGTCGACGTGCTCGTCACCGACGACGGGGATGGACCGGCCCGTGAGCGGCAGTCGCACATGGGTGCCGATCAGGTGGGCGTAGCGCTCGTCGGACGGGTGGACGGCGACGGCGGTGTCGCCGAGCATGGTCTCGGCACGCGTGGTGGCCACGACGATCTCGTCGGAGTAGCGGATCGAGACCAGTTCGCCCTCGTCCTCACTGTGTTCGACCTCGATGTCGGACAGCGCGGTGTGGCAGCGTACGCACCAGTTGATGATGCGCTCGGCGCGGTAGATCAGGCCGTCGTCGAACAGCCGCTTGAAGATCGTCTGGACGGCCCTGGACAGGCCCTCGTCCATGGTGAACCGTTCGCGCGACCAGTCGACCCCGTCGCCGAGCTTGCGCATCTGACCGAGGATGGCGCCGCCCGACTGTTCCTTCCACTGCCAGACCCTCTCGATGAACGCCTCGCGGCCGAGGTCGTGCCGCGAGAGCCCTTCGCCGCCCAGTTTGCGCTCGACGACGTTCTGGGTGGCGATTCCGGCGTGGTCCATGCCGGGCAGCCACAGCGTCTCCTTGCCCTGCATGCGGGCACGTCTGCTGAGGGCGTCCTGGATGGAGTGGTCGAGCGCGTGCCCGATGTGGAGCACGCCGGTGACGTTGGGCGGAGGGAGCACGAGGGAGTAGGGCTCACGAGAGCTGCCCGGATCGGCCTGGAAGTAGCCTTCGGATACCCAGCGGTCGTAGCTCCGGGTCTCGACGTCGGCCGGGGTGTACTGGGTGGGCAGCTCTGGCGTTGTCACGCAGCCAAGTTTAGTGGCGAGCAGCCACCCTGCTGACGGATGCGACAAGTCGAGCGCCCCCGGGGCGAAACCCCGGGGGCGCTCGAAAGACGTGTGTACGGCTCAGGCCGACTTCTCACGCGGCGGACGCTGCTGCTTGGCGATCTGGTCGCGCGGGACGAGCGTCGGGATCGCGTGCTCCAGCACCGACTCGCGGGTGATGACGACCCTGGCCACGTCCTGCCGGGACGGGACCTCGTACATCACCGACTGCAGCACCTCTTCCAGGATCGCGCGCAGACCGCGGGCTCCGGTGCCGCGCAGGATCGCCTGGTCGGCGATGGCCTCCAGCGCGTCGTCGGTGAACTCCAGCTCGACGCCGTCGAGTTCGAGCAGTTTGCGGTACTGCTTGACGAGCGCGTTGCGCGGCTCGGTGAGGATCTGGACCAGGGCCTCACGGTCGAGGTTGTGGACCGAGGTGATGACCGGCAGCCGGCCGACGAACTCGGGGATCATGCCGAACTTCAGGAGGTCCTCCGGCATGACGTCGCCGAAGATGTCGACGGTGTCGACGTCCTCCTTGGAGCGGATGATGGCGTTGAAGCCGATGCCCTTCTTGCCGATGCGCGACTCGATGATCTTCTCAAGGCCGGCGAAGGCACCACCGCAGATGAACAGCACGTTGGTGGTGTCGATCTGGATGAACTCCTGGTGCGGGTGCTTGCGGCCGCCCTGGGGCGGAACCGAGGCCGTGGTGCCTTCCAGGATCTTCAGCAGCGCCTGCTGCACGCCCTCGCCGGAGACGTCGCGGGTGATCGACGGGTTCTCGCTCTTGCGGGCGATCTTGTCGACCTCGTCGATGTAGATGATGCCGGTCTCGGCCTTCTTGACGTCGTAGTCGGCGGCCTGGATCAGCTTGAGCAGAATGTTCTCGACGTCCTCGCCGACGTAGCCCGCCTCGGTGAGGGCGGTGGCGTCGGCGATGGCGAAGGGCACGTTGAGCATCTTCGCCAGCGTCTGTGCCAGCAAGGTCTTGCCGGAACCGGTGGGACCGAGCAGCAGGATGTTGGACTTGGAGAGTTCGAGCCCGTCGTCCCTGCCCCGGTCGCCCGACTGCACCCGCTTGTAGTGGTTGTAGACCGCTACGGACAGTGCCTTCTTCGCTTTGTCCTGACCGATGACGTAAGCGTCGAGGAACTCGTAGATCTCCCGTGGCTTGGGCAGGTTGTCCCACTTGAGCTCGGAGGATTCGGAGAGCTCCTCTTCGATGATCTCGTTGCAGAGATCGATGCACTCATCGCAGATGTAGACGCCGGGCCCGGCGATGAGCTTTTTGACTTGCTTCTGGCTCTTCCCACAGAAAGAGCACTTCAGCAGGTCTCCCCCGTCGCCTATGCGTGCCACCCCAGATACTCCTTTGCGTGGGACCGCCCTGCTCCTGCGAGCAGTGTCTCCGGACATCCTCCGGACTGGGCCGAACCGCTCAGGTTTCGACGTTACCGTCTTCTGGGCCCTCAGTGAGCCCCCTAGCGGCGAGTCGCACCGGAACGTGCCCAATTGGGCAGCGCTCCGGTGCTTCTCATCATCGTCAGGAAGCGACGGCCTGAGCGCGCTTCTTCCTGGACGGGATGATGTCGTCGATCAGACCATACGCCTTCGCCTCGTCCGCGTTGAGAATTTTGTCGCGCTCGATGTCGCGTCGGACGTCGACGGCCTCCTTGCCGGAGTGCCTCGCCACGATCTCCTCCAGGAGAGCGCGCATGCGGAGGATCTCCCGGGCCTGGACCTCGATGTCGCTGGCCTGGCCGCCGCCCTCGGTGGAGGGCTGGTGGATCAGGATGCGGGCGTTGGGCAGCGCGAACCGCTTGCCCGGAGTGCCGCCCGCCAGCAGCACGGCCGCGGCCGAGGCCGCCTGGCCCAGGCACACGGTCTGGATCTCCGGCCGGACGAACTGCATCGTGTCGTAGATCGCCGTCATGGCGGTGAACGACCCGCCGGGCGAGTTGATGTAGATGCTGATGTCACGGTCGGGGTCGAGCGACTCCAGCGTGAGGAGCTGGGCCATCACGTCGTTGGCCGACGCGTCGTCGATCTGCACTCCGAGGAAGATGATGCGGTCCTCGAAGAGCTTGGTGTACGGGTTCATGGTCTTCACCCCGTACGAGGTGCGCTCCGTGAACTCCGGAATGATGTATCGGCTGTTGATTTCCACGAGAGCTTCCCCTAGGAGACGGCGCCGGCGGAGGGTACCTGCCGGGCGCTGCGCACGACATTGTCGATGAAGCCGTAGTCCTTGGCTTCTTCGGCCGTGAACCACCGGTCGCGGTCGGAGTCGGCCTCGATCTGCTCCAGCGTCTGGCCGGTGTGCACGGCGATGCGCTCGGCCAGCGTCTTCTTCACGTAGAGCATCTGCTCGGCCTGGATGGCGATGTCGGCCGCCGTGCCGCCGATGCCTCCGGACGGCTGGTGCATCATGATGCGCGCGTGCGGAAGGGCGTAGCGCTTGCCCCGCGCGCCCGCGGACAGCAGGAACTGCCCCATGGACGCTGCCAGGCCCATGGCGACGGTGCACACGTCGTTAGGCACATACTCCATCATGTCGTAAATCGCCATTCCGGCGGTCACCGAACCACCGGGCGAGTTGATGTAGAGCCAGATGTCGCGCTCGGGGTCGTCGGCCGCGAGCAGCAGCAACTCCGCACAGATGCGGTTGGCGATCTCGTCGTTCACCTCCTGCCCGAGCACGATGATGCGCTCGCGCAGCAGGCGCTGGTAAAGCTGGTCCTCAAGCCGGAAGGACGAGCCGTTCTCACGGCCTCGCGACTCGGGCTGGTAGGAGGTCGGCGGGCTGGTCACAGCTTCACCTTCCGATGCGTCGTAACGATGGGCTTTGCTTGTGACCCTAACGCGCACCGCGCACAGCTCATGCCCGCTCCCGATTCTGTTCGCTGACGGCGATTCTCGTGCCGCGCCGATCAAGAACCTTCTTCTGTACGGCCCAGCCCCCTCCCCCCGCCCCACCATCCCCCTTGATCTCCTCCAGGCGCGCCACTCACCTCAGCCCCACCCCGCCGCGACGCCGCCCGTCACCCACCCGCCGTGGCCCACCCTGAGCCCGGTTCAAGGCGCCCGCCCACCGCCGACCACCGCCCCGCCGTACGGCGCCCTTCCGCCTCCGGCGTTCCCCGCACGCCCCTCCCCAGCACCGGCGACACTCCTGAGCCCGCCGGAACCACCTCGACGAGCGCCCGACGCCGGAGTGCCGCGATGCCTCCAGCAACCTGGAACGGCAGGCCGGAACCCCGTCCCAGAGCCCGCCACCGCCGAGCTACGCCAGGCGACGCGCTCGCGACGATCCCCTGCCGCCGACCGCGATGACGCAGCCCGTTGCCCAACGTCAAGGCGGTCCCGGAGAAGGTGCCGCCCGAACTCGACGTCAGCCCCGGTGGCGCCTGTTGTGTGAGCCCCTCAGAGGGAGCCGTTTCAACGCCACGCTCACACCTCCCCGCAGCGAAAGATCGGCCCCACTACGTGAGCCCCCAGAGAGCCACGACGCACGCGCCTGCGTGAGCTTCCCAGAGGGAGCCGCCGAGAGAAGCGCCACCCAGCTCCGCACCAGCGGGTGCCGTCGCTCCTGACTCGCAGGTACCCGTCCTGCACACCTGTGGGCATCGAGCGCCCCCGAACGCTCGCCCCGGCGAACGCCCCGAACGCGAACGAGCCCCCGGCCCGTCAAGGGGCCGGGGGCTCGCCGTAAGCGATCTGCGCGACGATCAGGCGTCGTTCTTGTCCTCGGCGTCCGCAGCCTCGGCAGCGGCCTCCTCGGTCGCCTCCTCGCCGTTGATCTCGGTGTAGATGGCCTTGAGGTCCACCTCGTTGCCGTCGGTGTCGACCACCTTGGCGGCGTCGCCCACCACGGACTTGGCCTTGTCGCGGACGATCTCGACCATGGCCAGCGTGAGCTGGTCGTTGTCGGCCAGGTGCTGGGCCAGCTGGTTGGGCTGGACGCCCATCTGCATGGCGCGGCGCACCACGAAGTTGGTCAGCTCCTGCTCGGACACGCCCAGGTCCTCGTACTTGACGATCTTGTCGAGCACGAAGCCGATCTTGATGGCCTTGGCGGAGTTGGTCTCGAACTCGGCGAAACGCTCCTCCTCGGTCGTCTGGTAGAGGCGGAAGTACGCCTCGCGGCTGAGACCGGACTCGGCGATCTGGTGGTCGAGGTTGTGCTTGCGGGAGTCGACCTCGTTCTTGAGCGCGCTGTCGGGGATCGGGATCTCGATCTGCTCCAGCACGGCGTCGAGGGCCTTCTCGCGCACCTGGACGACCTGGTCGACCAGCTTGTTGCGGCGGGCCGTCTCGCGGACGCTCGCCTTGAGCTCGTCGAGCGTGTCGAACTCGCTGGCGAGCTGGGCGAACTCGTCGTCGAGCTCGGGCAGCACCTTCTCCTTGACCGACTTGACGCTGATGACCACGTCGGCGGTCTCGCCGGCGTTCTCACCGCCGACCAGCTCGGTACTGAAGGTCTTCTCCTCGCCCGCCGACATGTCGAGCAGGGCGTCGTCGAGGCCGCGGAGCACCGAGCCCGCGCCGACCTCGTAGGAGACCTCGTTGGCCTGCTGCTCCTCGATGTTCTTGCCGTCGATCTCGGCACGCAGGTCCATGACGACGAAGTCGCCGTTGGCGGCCGCGCGCTCGACACCCGTGAGCGTGGCGAAGCGCTGGCGCAGCGCGTCGAGCTGCTTGTCGACGTCCTCGTCGGTGACGGCGGCGGAGTCGACGGTGATCTCGGCGCCCGCGTAGTCGGGGACCTCGAAGTTGGGGCGGATGTCGACCTCGGCGGTGAACTCGATCTGCTCGCCGTCGTCGATCTTCGTGACCTCGATGTCGGGCGGGCTGACCGGGAAGACGTCGACCTCGTCGACGGCCTGGCCGTACAGCTTCGGCACCGCGTCGTTGAGGGTCTCCTCAAGCACCACCGCGCGGCCGAAGCGCTGCTCGATGATGCGGGCCGGCACCTTGCCAGGACGGAAGCCGGGCACGCGCACCTGCTGCGCGACCTTCTTGTAGGCCGCATCCAGGCTCGGGCGCAGCTCGTCGAACGGCACCTCGACAGTGAGCTTCACCCGGGTCGGGCTGAGCTCCTCGACAGCGGTCTTCACGGGGTGGTCTCCTTGATCATGCTTCGAGTGATCGCGGGCGCGTCCGGAACGGCTCACGCGCCGCGCCCACATGAGCGGCGTTGGGGCATGCTCCGCACGGCGGGATCCAACGCCGCTCGCCAGTCTAAGGCAGGTGCGCACCCGACAGCGACGGGACGGCGTTCAGAACTCGGCGGCGATGGCCCGTAGCAGCTCCACTGTCTCGTCCGGGGTGGTGCTGACGGCGCAGAGCCGTTCCATGACCTCGGTGTATCTGTCGACGTCTTCTCGCTTGTCGAGATAGAGCGCGCTGGCGAGCTGCTCGACGTAGACGACGTCGGGCAGCTCCCTGTCGGGGAAGCGCAGGACGCTGAAGGCACCGCCCTCGGCGCTGTGGCCGCCGAAGTCGAAGGGCATGACCTGGACGGTGATGTTGGGTTGGCGCATCTGGTCGATCAGGTGCTCAAGCTGGGCGCGCATGACCTCGGCGCCGCCGATCGGGCGCCGCAGGGCGGCCTCGTCGATGACGGCCCAGAAGAAGGGTCCGTCGGGGCGGTCGAGGACGCGCTGGCGTTCGAGGCGGAGATCGACGCGCCGGGCGATCTCGTCGCCGCTGATGCCGGCCGAGCCCGCGGTGACGACCGCCCTGGCGTACTCCTTGGTCTGCAGGAGGCCGGGGACGAACTGCACCTCGTACGTCCTGATGCGCATGGCCGCCTCCTCCAGGCCGACGTAGGCCTGGAACCAGGAGGGGAGCACGTCGTTGAAACGGTGCCACCAGCCCGGCTCGTTGGCGGTGCCGACCAGGTCGAGCACGGCCGAGCGGGCGTCGTCGTCGGCGACGCCGTACAGCGTGAGCAGGTCGGCGACGTCGCGCTCCTTGAAGCCGACCCGGCCGAGTTCCATCCGGCTGATCTTGGACTCTGAGCCCCTGATCAGGTGTCCGGCTTCCTCTCGGGTGACGCCCTTGGCCTCCCTGAGCCTGCGGAGCTGGGAGCCGAGGAGGATGCGCAGCGCCGTGGGCCCGGAGCCCGGCTGGTTCTGCGTCAACGGTGCCTCCAATACGTCCGCACACACAGTGACATCCGAGCGCCGGGTATGACAAGGTCTCAACCCCGTGTCCGATTCGGCATACTCGCGCGCCGAGCCCAATGCAGGTGCACATTACATTTGCACGTGCATTTGGGTCTTGCAGCATCACCGGTCGGTGACCCATGATGGCCTAGTGCATATTGGGCCAAACATGCACTAAACCAATGGGGAGCTGGAGGTAGCGGCAGAATGGTGGAGGATCCTCTGGCCACTGCCGATTGCCTGCAGATCACCCGCGAAGTCGGATTCGACACCCTGCTGGAGAACCGCCACCCGCACACCACGGCGTGTCCGCTCCCTTTTCAGGCCGACTCGGTCAAGACCGCCCGTGACGTGACCCGGGCCACGCTCAGCGACTGGGGTTGTGCCGAGCTCAGCGACGACGCCGCCCTGGTGGTCTCCGAACTCGTGACGAACGCGGTGCGTTACACCCGGGGTCACGCCGGCCTCACCCTTCTGCTGATGCGCGTGGCGCCGCACGTCCTGCTCGCGGTGGCCGACCCGAGCGACGAGGTGCCGACGCGCAAGGAACCGGACTTCGTCTCCGAGAACGGCCGGGGCCTGTACATCGTCGAGACGTACAGCCAGTGCTGGGGCTGGGATCCGCTCAACCGCGGCGGAAAGGCCGTGTGGGCGCTGTTCCGCACCGAGTAGTCAGCACAAAGTCGTACGTCCGGTTGGCTCCCCCGTAGGAGGAAAGCCCCGCTCCGCGCTGCCACTCTGTTGGTCATGGATCTCGCGCTCCTCCTCACTCTCGGCGCCCTCGCCCTGTGGGACAGCACCAGTTTCGGGACGCTCGGCATCCCGCTGGTCCTCATGCTGTCCTCCGATCGGCGCCAGGGCGGCCGTCTGGTGGTCTACCTGACCACGATCAGCGTCTTCTACTTCCTCGTCGGCGTCGCCCTCATGATGGGCCTGTCGGTGGTGATGGAGCGTTTCGGCGCTGCGCTGGAGTCCCAGCCCGCGTACTGGGTCCAGCTCGTCCTCGGCGTCTTCCTGTTCGCGCTGAGCTGGAAGTTCGACTCCAAGAAGCAGAAGAAGCCGTGGGAGCCCAAGGTGGGCGGGCCCCTCACCATGATGGGCGTCGCGCTCACGGCCGGTCTGGTCGAGGTCGCGACGATGTTCCCGTACCTGGCGGCCGTCGGGTTGATGACGACCGCCGGGCTGGGTGCCGCGCAGTGGCTGCCGCTGCTGGCGGGCTACGTGGTGCTGATGGTCGTGCCGATGCTGGTGCTGATGGCCGGCCGCGCCCTCGCCGGGCCCCGCATCGAGGGGATGCTGGAGCGCGTGCGCGCCTTCATCACCAGGAACGCCGCTTCCGCCGTGGGCTGGACCCTCGCGATCGTCGGCTTCCTCATCGCCCGCGACGCGCTGGTCAAGCTGGACTTCTTCCGGGATCTGGTCGCCGGAGGGTGAGTCCGGCGGTTTGGGAACGTTCCAAGTCAGTACATCGAGATGTGCGGATGGTCGTAGTGGTTCTGGGTGATGCTGCCCCGGTCGCTCATCTGGCGCCAGCCCGAGCCCATGTTGATGCGCTGCTTCCAGATCACGTACTTCACGCCGAAGCGGTCCTTGTTCTTGATGGCCCACTCGGAGATCCGGTCCCCGAGCCGCAGGTTGGCGGCGGTCGGCATGCTGCCGCCGGTGCTCATCATGAAGTCGCAGGCGCGGCCGAGAGGGTGCTCTCCGCCACCACCTGAGCGGTAGCAGCCGATCTCGAACGGCATGTCGAAGGTCTTCTTGATCTCGTCGCGGATGATCCGCATGCGGGAGGTGATGTTCTCGCGCCCCGCGGGCAGTTCGGGGGCCCAGCTGCCGTTGGCGCGCTTGCCGGTGCCGTACGGCATGAGTGCCTTCAGCTTGGCCTTGATGTCGTCGATGACGCCCTCGGCCTCCGTGCGCCGCTTGTCGACCTCGTCGGCCTGGGCGGCGAGGTCGACGGCGAGCGCGGCGGCCTCGTCGGCGGCCTTCTTCTTCTCGTCGCGAACGACGACCAGGTTGTCGACGACGGCCTGCTCCTCGTCGGTGATCTGTTCCATCACCGCTGCGGCCCCGGCGTCGGGCACGAGGAAGTGGGGAAGTGCGGCGCTCTGGCTCTGGTAACGCTTGGTGGCGATCTCGGTCACGCGGCGCTGGGCGTCGCCGAGTGTCTTCTCCGCCTCGGCGAGCCGGGCGCCCGCCGTCTTCTCGGCGTCCTGCGCCTTGGCGAGGGCGACGCGCTTTCCGTTGTACTGCTCGATCAGCTGATCGACTTTCTTGTTGAGGTCGACGAGCTCGCCACGCAACTGCTTCTCCGAAGGCTTGGGGGCCGCCTGCGCAGTGGGGGCGAGAAACAGCGTGCTCGCGGTGATGAGTCCGATGGCCAGAGTCGCGGGGGACGCAACTGCCACAGCGAAGATCCTCTCCATCTGCCGACCGGGTTAGCTGACGGATTCGGGCTGGAAGCTGCCCTACCACGAAAGTGGATTCACCCCAGGTGCAAGTGGGTCCCCGGCTCCCGGGCAACACGCCCGGGATTAGGCGGGCAACGGCTGTGACGACCGGTGCCAGTGAGGATGTTAGTGGTAAATGTCCGGCAATGCGAGTCTAATCGGAAATCAATTAGTGATCTACCTGTGATCGAATCTGCCGGGCGGCCTCTTCGGGAAGCACGTCGTTGACGAAGGCTCCCATAGCGGACTCCGATCCGGCAAGGTACTTGAGCTTGCCCGGCGCCCGTCTGACGCTGAACAGCTCCAGGTGGAGATATCCCAGCTCACGCAGGTGACGCACCGGCGCCTGGTGCCAGGCGGAGACGTACGGCATGGCGACGCCGAACAGCCCGTCGAGCGCCCGCAGCACCGAGGTGTAGAGCGGGGCGAAGGCCGCGCGCTCCTCCTCGCTCAGCGCCGCGAGGTCGGGCACCCGCCGGTGGGGGTAGACATGCACCTCGTACGGCCAGCGGGCGGCCGCGGGCACGAAGGCGGTCCACAGTTCGTTGGCGGCCACGACCCGCTCACCCGCCCGTTCCGCGGCCAGCACGTCGGCGAACAGCCCCGGCCGTTTGGCGGCGGCGGCGAGCTGGCGCGCGGTGCGCGGGGTCACGTACGGGTAGGCGTAGATCTGCCCGTGGGGGTGCGGCAGCGTGATGCCGATCTCCTCGCCCCGGTTCTCGAAGCAGAAGACCTGCTCGACGCCCTCGATGGCGGACAGCTCCGCCGTACGGTCGGCCCATGCCTCCATGACCAGCTCGACCTGCGCGTCGGACAGCCGGGAGAACGACGAGGAGTGCTCCGAGGTGAAGCAGACGACCTCGCAGCGGCCCGCACCGGGCCTGACCTCACTCAACCCCCCGACATCACGATAAGTCCCGAAATTTCCGCTGAATGAGGGGAAGCGGTTCTCGAACACGACCACGTCGTAGTCGGCGGCCGGGATCTCCGACGAGTGCGTGTCCGTGGACGGGCACAGCGGGCACTCGGCGGCCGACGGCAGGAACGTGCGCGTCTGCCGGTGCCCCGCGATGGCGACCCACTCCTCCGTCAGCGGGTCGTAGCGCAGTTCGGAGGCCACGGGCCGGGGATCGAGCGGACGCCGGTCGACCGCGCCGCGGTCGGCGTCGTCGCGCCGGTCGAAGTAGATGAGCTCCCGCCCGTCGGCCAGGTGGGTGATGGTGCGCTTCACTGCGTGCCTTCCGCGATGATGACTTCACAGGCCCGCTCGGACAGTTCGGCGCGGGCCTCCTCCGGTAGCGCCGGGTCGCTGACGACGAGGTCGGCCTCGCTCAGATCGGCGATCGTGCTGATGCCGACGGTGTTCCACTTGGTGTGGTCGGCGAGGACGACCAGGCGGCCGGCGGCGGTGACGAGTTCGCGGTCGGTCTCGGACTCCAGCAGGTTGGGCGTGGTGAAACCGGCCCGCGTGCTCATGCCGTGCACACCGAGGAACAGGGTGTCGACGTGCAGGCGCCGGATCGCGGCGACCGCGACGGGGCCGACGAGCGCGTCGGAGGGGGTGCGCACTCCGCCGGTCAGCACGACCGTGCGGTCGGCGCGGGGGGTGCGGTGGAAGACCTCGGCGACCGGGATCGAGTTGGTGATGACGGTCAACTCGGCCACGGCGACGAGGTGGTGGGCCAGCGCCCAGGTGGTGGTGCCGGCCGACAGGGCGACGGCGGTGCCCGGCCGGACCAGCCGGGCGGCACGGCGCGCGATGGCCTCCTTCTCCTGCTGCTGACGGGCGGACTTGGCGACGAAGCCCGGCTCCTCCGTGGAGCCGGGGCCCAGAGCGGTCGCCCCGCCGTGCACCTTGGCCAGCATGCCGCGATCGGCGAGGACCTCCAGGTCGCGCCGGATCGTCATGTCGGAGACGCCGAGTTCGCGCACGAGGTCGGCCACCCGGACGCCGCCTTCGGCCCGGACGCGGTCGAGGATCGCCTGTTGCCGCTGCTGTGCGAGCACGCCCTCTCCTTCCAACACATTCCACCAAATTATGACACGGAAGTGTTGAACAATGTGAGGTCGCTTGCCGCATGCCCGAAGTTGGGATACGCAGGCCGTACCGACCGAGAATCTGGAGGAGCCCATGGCACGGCGCGCCCGCAAGTCCAGAGCACGCAAGCGGAAGAAGGCCAACCACGGCAAGCGGCCCGCCTCCCGCTGACCTCAGCCCGCCGCGAGTTCCCTCACGACGGGCAGGATCGCGCGGTGGTACGTCGGGTAGGCGTAGATCATCGCGCTGAGCCGGGCGAGCGGGATCCTCGCGTGTACGGCCAGCGTCAGCAGGCCGAGGATCTCGCCGCCGGGCGGCGCGACCACCGTGGCCCCCACGAGCACGCCGTCCGCCGCCACCAGCTTGACCAGCCCGCGCGACTGCGTGATCCAGCCCCTGGTGCCGAGGTCGCCGGTGGCGGTGCGCACGTCCAGCCCCCGCTGCCTGGCCTGGGCCTCGGTGAGGCCGACCGCGCCGATCTCGGGGTCGGTGAAGGTGACGCGGGGCACGGCGTGGTGCTCGGCCTCGTGAACCGGGGTGCCGAGGATCTCTCTGACCACGATGTCGGCGTGGTACATCGACATGTGCGTGAACGCGCCCTGGCCGACCACGTCGCCGAGCGCCCAGACGCCGTCGGCGGCGCGCATCCGGGAGTCCGTCGCGAGCGCCCGCGCGCTCTCGTCGAGCCCGATGGCGCCGACGCCGACCGCGGCGAGGTCCACGCGGCGGCCGGTGGCGACCAGCAGCCGCTCGGCCTCGACGCCGCCGACGCGGAAGCGGCCGTCGTAGTCGACCCGCTCGACCTTCGCGCCGGTCCTGACGGTGATGCCGCGCGCGGCGAAGACCTCCGCGAGCAGTTCGCCCGCCTCGGGCTCCTCCAGCGCGACCAGGCGCTCCGCGGCCTCCAGGAGGGTCACCTCGACGCCGAAGGCCGCGAACATCTGGGCGAGTTCCACGCCGATGGCGCCGCCGCCGAGCACGATGAGGCTCGCGGGCAACTCGGCGTTCTCGATGGCCTGGTGGTTGGTCCAGTACGGCGTACCCGCGAGGCCCTCGATCGGGGGGACGGCGGGCTGCGAGCCGGTGGCGATCACGATGCCCTTGGCCGCCCTCAGCACCTGCTCGCCCACCCGGACCTCACCGGGGCCGGTGATGCGCCCGTGCCCCCGGACCAGGTGGCCGCCCTTGCCGGTGAAGCGGTCGGCGGCCACCTTGTCGTCCCAGGAGTCGGTGGCCTCGCGCACGCGGCGCAGCAGCGCCGCCCAGTCGCGCGAGGTCTCCGCCTCGTAGATCATGATCTTGGAGGGGATGCACCCCCAGTAAGGGCACTCGCCGCCCACCAGATTCGCCTCGACCCCGGCCACGCGGAGCCCCGCCTCCGCCAGCCGCCCGGCGACGTCCTCGCCGCCCGGACCCATCCCCAACACGATCACATCGACGTCCATGGCATCCAAACTAACCCGGGAGACCGTCCAGAGCCTGGTCGATCCGCTCCTGCGGCAGGGCGAAGTCCTGCATCTCGCCGGACAGGTACCTGTCGTAGGCCGCGAGGTCGAAGTGGGCGTGTCCGCACAATGCGGTCAAGATCACCTTCTCCTCGCCGGTCTCCTTGCAGCGCAGCGCCTCCGCGATGGTCTCCGCCAGCGCGTGCGTGGGCTCGGGGGCGGGGACGATGCCCTCGGTGCGGGCGAAGTGCACGCCCGCCTCGAAGCACTCGCGCTGCGAGCGCGCCACCGCCTCGAACATGCCCAGTTCGTACATGTGCGACAGCAGCGGCGACATGCCGTGGTAGCGCAGGCCGCCCGCGTGGATCGGATCGGGCACGAAGTCGTGGCCGAGCGTGTGCATCTTCATCAGCGGCGTGAACCCGGCCGTGTCGCCGTAGTCGTAGGCGTAGCGGCCCCGGGTGAAGGACGGGCACGCCTCCGGCTCGACGGCGCGCAGCTTGGTCTTCGACGACTCGCGCAGGAACGGGAAGGCCAGGCCGGCGAAGTTGGAGCCGCCGCCGGTGCAGCCGATGACCAGGTCGGGCATCTCGGGCAGCTGCTTGAGGGCCTCCTCGCCGATGACCGTCTGGTGCATGAGCACGTGGTTGAGCACCGAGCCGAGGGCGTATCTCGTGTCCTCGGCGGCGGCCGCGACCTCCACGGCCTCGCTGATCGCGATGCCGAGACTGCCCGTGGAGCCGGGGTCCTCGGCCAGGATCTTGGTGCCCGCACCCGTCACCGGCGACGGGCTGGCGTGGACGGTGGCGCCGTACACGCGCATGAGCGAGCGGCGGTACGGCTTCTGGTCGTAGGAGGCCCGGACCATCCAGACCTCGCACTCCAGCCCGAACTGGGCGCACGCGAACGCGAGCGACGAGCCCCACTGCCCTGCGCCGGTCTCGGTGGTCAGCTTCCTGACACCCGCCTTGGCGTTGTAGTACGCCTGCGGCACGGCGGTGTTGGGCTTGTGCGAGCCCGCCGGGGAGACGCCCTCGTACTTGTAGTAGATGCGGGCGGGTGTCCCGAGCGACTTCTCCAGCCGGTGCGCGCGGTACAGCGGCGTCGGCCGCCACATCCGGTAGACGTCGAGCACCTCCTGCGGGATCGGGATGAACCGCTCGGTGCTCACCTCCTGCGCGATCAGCTCCATCGGGAACAAAGGCGCCAGATCATCCGGACCAATCGGCTGCATCGTCGCCGGATGCAGCGGCGGCGGGGGCGGGGAGGGCAGGTCGGGAATGATGTTGTACCAGTTACTGGGAATCACAGTGCCCAGTCTGGGGGCTTCAGGCCCCGCGTTCCAGAGCCGCCAGCCGCCTTACTTCCGGAACGACCTGCTCCGCGAACAATGTCAGCTGCTCCTTCTGGTCCCCGTCCGGCCAGAGGATGAACCCGTCCATCCCGTAGCCGACCGCGAGGTCGGTCAGCTCGTCCACCCACTGGTCGGGCGGGCCCTGGAGGAAGCCCGTGGAGGCGCCGCCGGTGATGACGCCCTGGACGTTGTACACCCGGCGCACGTCGGCCCGCCTGCGCCCGACCGCGTGGGCGGCCTCGTCGATGCGCGCGTTGAGCTCGGGCAGCCGCTCCGGGGGCGCCCAGGTCGACGACGGCAGCCAGCCGTCCGCCACCCGGCCGGTCAGCGCCAGCGCCTTGGGGCCCCGCACGCCGAGCCAGATGCCGATCGGGTGCGCGGGCTCAGGTCCCGCCTGGGCGCCCCGCAGGTGGTAGTGCTCGCCCTCCATGCGTTGGGTGCGCTCGGCTCCCCAGATGGCCCTGATGACCGCGACGGCCTCCTCCAGAGCCCCCAGGGCCTCCTTGGGCGTACGGCGGGAGCCGCCGTAGGCGTCGATGGCGTCCCAGAACGCGCCCGCGCCCAGGCCGAGCTCCACCCGTCCCCCGCTCAGCAGGTCCAGGGTGGCGGCGGCCTTGGCGAGCACGGCGGGCGGCCGCAGCGGCAGGCAGGCGACGTCGGGGAAGACCCGGATGCGCTCGGTCGTCGCGGCGACGACGCTGAGCAGGGTCCAGGTGTCCACGTACTTGCGCTGGTACGGATGGTCCTGCACGCCGAGCAGGTCCAGCCCCAGCCGGTCGGCGAGCCGGGCGTACTCAAGCAGCGGATCGTC
The DNA here is from genome assembly GCF_039525605.1 of Nonomuraea longicatena. Classification (NCBI taxonomy): domain Bacteria; kingdom Bacillati; phylum Actinomycetota; class Actinomycetes; order Streptosporangiales; family Streptosporangiaceae; genus Nonomuraea; species Nonomuraea longicatena. The sequence continues at coordinate 17,253 of NZ_BAAAHQ010000002.1, forward strand.
GGCGTTGGGCACCAGGAAGTATCCGAAATCGGTCATGGATCCGAGTATGCGACCGGGTGCCCCAAGGCAAGTTCACGAGGTGCCCTGCCCGCAGCCGTCGCGGGCAGGGCCGGCCCGCTCACAGCAGGCGGGTGCAGCCGGTGGCGGTGATGCGGTCGGGCGTGTAGGCACGGCCGCCGGTGCAGGTGTACAGGACGGTGAGCGGCGACCAGACGGCGAAGGTCTTGGTGATGCGGCCGGTCGCGGGCGCGCCGTTCTTGGCCTCGCACCGCGTTCCGGTCAGCGTGCCGTCGGCGTGCGCGCTCGTGATGGCGCAGGCGTAGGCGGGCAGGGCCTTGTCCGCGTGGGCGGGCGTTGAGGCGGCGAGCAGGCCGAGGCACACGGCCGCGCCGTACAGACCGGAGAAGATCTTCACCGGGGATCCCTTCGAGACGACGATCTCTATTGACACACAGTGTTCTCTCAATCACGGAATGCAGTCAACGAAATCGGATCCTTGACCTGAAGTTTGGTTGAGGTAGCAGACTTGGATCACTGACGAGGAGAGGAAAGTCATGGACCACGTGATCATCTACGAGACGGTCGACGCCGACCCGGCCACCGACCTGCTGACCGTCGAGAACGAGCACGGCCGCACCCGCGTCCGCGCGGTCGGGGAGCCGGCGGAGGCGCTCGAACTGGCCGCGCGACTGGCGGACGAGGGCGTCGACGAGATCACGCTGTGCGGCGCGATCGGCGCACTGTGGCACGGGCCGGTGAACGCGCGTCTGAAGGACCGGGTGCGGGTCAACGGCATCTACTACGGGTTCGAGTCGCTGACGAGCGTGGCGGACTACAAGGCGCGGTACGAGGCCGGCGAGGTGCTGGCGGAGGTGTTCCTCATCGTGCACGAGGGCGCCGCGCCCGAGCAGGTGCTGCTCACCCGGCCCGACGGCGGCACCACGACGCTCGCCACGGTCCCCGATCTCGCCGGCGCCGTACGGCTGGCCGGTGAGATGGCGGCGGACCTCGACCTCATCGAGTTGTACGGCGTGTCGGGCCCGGAAAGCGCAGAGCCGGTGATCCGCGCCGTCGACGCCGAGGTTCCCGTCGGGTTCGTGGTGTGACGAGAAATCCAGTGAGATGCGAAAGGCCAGGTCAGTTACGGGCTGACCTGGCCTTTCACGCTCTGGAGCGGACGACGGGAATCGAACCCGCGTAGCTAGTTTGGAAGACTAGGGCTCTACCATTGAGCTACGTCCGCGCGAGCCGGTCGAAGTCTGGTCTAGACTTCATCCGGTCGTCAGGGCGTAAGCGTACCGGAGTCCCGGAATGCTTGCGTACTCGACGTCGCGGGGCGTGGCGCAGCTTGGTAGCGCGCCTGCTTTGGGAGCAGGAAGTCGCAGGTTCAAATCCTGTCGCCCCGACCAGCTCGGCTTTTCGACGCGCCCGCCCAGGCCCGGGGGTCAGATGGCGAACCGGCAGGTGAACAGCTTGGCGGTGTCGGCCACCACGGCGAGTCTCGGCGGATCGGCGGGGACGGCTCGCAGCTCGGCGCGAAGTCCGGTGAAACCGGTGCGGAACCGGTCGGTGGTGGAGTAGCTGCCGTACCCGGGCCATTCCTTCGGCCCCGGCTTGTCGCGCCGCCAGTAGTACATGGCCGACTCGGGAGCATGGGACGCGGGGGCCACCGTCAGCCACGGCTCGCCGTCGAGGACGGCGTCGGAGTACCAGTTTCGGATCACGGACGCGTGCTCGCCGGTCAGTGCCGGGAAGCTGAGGATCAGGCCGATCTCCCGCAGGCCGATGTGATCGAGAGCGCTGTCGCGGAACACCGGCCTCTGCGCGTCGAGCAGGCCGAGGCCGGTGATGGCCCGCAGCCGGACCAGTTGGCGAAGAACGCCGGCATCGCTTCTCACGACCGCCATGACGGCGTCGAGCGCTCGCCCTTCGGCCAGCATCCGACGTCCCTCCAGCACTGCCCCGTCGTCCGTCATGTCCATCGGGGAACTGTGGTGTCCGGGCAGTGGGCACGTCCCGCTGGTCGAGGTGTTCTTCGCCGACGGCCCGGACGCCGCGTGCCGCGTTCTGCCGGGGCCGGTCCAGATCGACTCGGTCCGGTCGTTGTGCGGGGCCGTCTACGCGATCGACGGCGCCGGGTTGCGGGTCGGCCGGGTGCGCGCACACCGGGCGAAGGCGATCCCGTCCTTGGCGTGGCCCATAATCGGTGCCGTGCGTATCGAACCTCGGGGCACCGCCGGTGAGCGGGAGAGCCTCGAAGCCTTCCTCGACTACCACCGGGAGACCCTGGTCGAGAAGTGCGAGGGGCTGAGCGACGAGGAGTTGCGCCGCCGCGCGGCGCCGCCGTCGTCGATGTCCCTGCTGGGCCTGGTCCGCCACCTGTCCGAGGTGGAGCGCGGCTGGTTCAGGATCCGGGTGGGCGGCGAGCGCGACCTGCCGTTCGTCTACTGCTCGGAGGCCGAGCCGGACGCCGACTTCGACCGGGTCGAGGGCGACGACCGGGCGGGCGCGTTCGCGGTGTGGCGGGCGGAGGTGGCGGCCGCGAAGAAGGCCGCCGCAGGGGTGTCGCTGGAGGCGGTGTTCGAGCGCAAGCGCGAGCCGAGGCAGGTGTCGCTGCGGTGGATCTACCTGCACCTGATCGAGGAGTACGCCCGCCACAACGGCCACGCCGACCTGCTGCGCGAGCGGATCGACGGGGCGACGGGCGAGTAGCGGATCAGCCGGACAGGCGGATCGGGTTGACCAGGTCGGCGTAGGCGAGCAGGCCCGCCATGATGATCATGACGAAGGCCAGCACGTACGTCAGGGGCAGCACCTTGGCGATGTCCACGTGCCGGGGCTCGGGCCGGCGCAGCACGCGGGCGTACCCGCGCTTGAGCCCCTCCCACAGGCCGCCCGCGATGTGCCCGCCGTCGAGCGGCAGCAGCGGGATCAGGTTGAACACGCCGATCGCCAGGTTGAACCCGGCCAGCAGATTGAGGAACCCCCAGAACTTCTCCTCCCCGTCGAGCACCGAGGAGGACAGGATCTCGCCGCCCATACGCCCGGCGCCGATGATGCCGACGGGGCCCTGACGGTCGCGTTCCTCTCCGGAGAAGGCGGCCTGCCAGACGCCGACCATCTTCTGCGGCAGGTCGAGCATGCTGGCGGCGACCCGGCCGGTGAGGTCGACCATGTACCCGGCGACCTGGCCGAGACTCTGCTGCTCGTAGACCTGGGTGGCTTGGACGCCGAGGAAGCCGGCGTTCTTCACGATGACCTTGGGGTCCTCGGGGCTGGGGCGATCCTGGGCGATCAGGTTGACGTCGAGCGTCATCGGCCGGCCGTCCCTGACGATGCCGAGTTGCACCGTGCCCGCGCCGTGGGTGCGGATCCGCTTGGAGACGTCGTCCCACCCGGTGATCTTCGTGCCGTTGAAGGCGACGATCTCGTCGCCGACCTTCATTCCGGCCTCCTTCGCCGGGGTCAGCGGGTCGCTGGGACGGCAGTCGGTGCGCTTCTCCGCGGCGGGGATGACGCAGGTGGAGGTCAGCGGGGAGACGACCGGCTTGAGCTCGATGAGGCCGACGCTCATCAGCAGGATGGCGAAGAGCACGAAGGCCAGCGCGAGGTTCATCAGCGGGCCGCCGGACATGACGATGACCTTCTGCCACCACTTCTTGCGGTAGAAGACGCGGTCCTCGTCGCCCGGGCGTACCTCTTCCTGGGCGAGGTCGCGGGCGGAGTCGACGAGGCCCTGGAAGGGCCCGGTGGAGGTACGGCGCAGCCGCCCCGGCTCGTCACCGGCGCGCGGCGGCAGCATCCCGATCATGCGGATGTACCCGCCCATGGGGATCCACTTGACGCCGTACTCGGTCTCGCCCTTGCGCCTGGACCACATCGTCGGCCCGAATCCCACCATGTACTGCGTCACCCGCACGCCGAACAACTTGGCGGGAACCAGGTGGCCCAACTCGTGGAGGGCGATGGAGGCCGCCAACCCGAGCAGGAACAGCACTATCCCCGCGATGGTGAGCCAGGTCATGTGGGCGCGCTCCAGGCAGACGGACGGACACGACCTTTCCAGAGTAGTCGAAGTCCCCGCACCTGAACGGCTTGCGAAGCCTTTACCGAATCGACAGACTGCGTTGACAGTGCGCAACCTTGCGATCACTCTGGGACATGTCGGAGGGACCACGTTGATCCGCATCCTCGTTGCCGAACACCTGCCGCTCGTACGGCGGGGCCTGGTTTCCTCCCTGGAGTCGGAGGCCGATCTGTCGGTCGTCGCCGAGGTCGGCACCGGCGCGGACGTCGCTCCGGCGGGCCTGGCGCACGCCCCGGACACGGCGGTGATCGATCTCGATCTGCCGGGCGGCGGCCTGGCGGCGGCGGGCGGCCTGCGTGAGACGGCGCCCGGGTGCCGGGTGCTGATCCTGTCCGCCCATCCGAACCCGGCGCAGGTGCGCGGGGCGTTCGCGGCGCACGCGGCGGGGTTCATGAGCCTGACGGTGGCGCCGGAGCGGCTGGCGGAGGGCCTGCGGGAGATGGCGGCGGGACGGCGGGCGGTCGACTCGGAGCTGGCGGTGGCGGCGCTGGAGGCGGTGGCCAATCCGCTCACCAGGCGGGAGATGGACGTGCTGCGCATCGCAGCGGGGGGCGCCCGTTCGACGGAGATCGCCGACCAGTTGTTCCTGTCGGTGGGAACGGTCCGCAACCACATGTCGCGGATCATGTGCAAGACGGGTGCGCGCAACCGCCTGGACGCGGTGCGCATCGCCAGCGATTCGGGGTGGCTCTGACGGGTCCGGGCGAGCCCGGGTCCCGGCGGAACCGCGCCGCTCTGCCGGAACCCGGGGTCTAGTGGTTCCCACTCCCTCGAGGCCGAGCCTGTTGCTCAACCCCCATGGCAACAGGATCGCAGCCGGGCCTGAGCGCGACCAGTGACCTCGTACACCATGTGCACATGACCCATCACACAGGGCGACCCATGTGGAACGTCACGGTCGCCAGATGAGGACCAGCGCGCAGTCGTCGTTGTGGCCGGAGGCCAGCGAGTTGACCAGCGCCCGCGCGCCGTCGCGGAACCCCGACGGCAGCAGTCGTTCGGCCTCGCCGAGCAGCTTGTCGAGCCCGGCGTCGATGTCGCGGCCGGGCTGCTCGATCAGCCCGTCGGTGTAGAGGAGAAGGGCGTCGCCCTTGCGCAGCACCCCGCTGTCGGGCTCGCAGTGCAGGTCGGGGACGACGCCGAGGACGACACCCTTGGCGGAGGCGACCTGCCAGTTGCCGGTGCCCGCGTCGAGCTTGACCACGGGCGGGTGCCCGGCCGAGGTGATCGTGTAGGCGCCGGTGGACAGGTCGATGCGCACGTGGACGGCGGTGACGAAGCCTTCGTCTCCGCGCTGGCGGTGGAGGTAGGCGTTGCACGCGGGCAGGAAGTCGTCGACGGAGCCGAGCAGCCCGCCGAACGTGCCCGACAGCAGCAGCGCCCGGGTGCCCGCGTCGACGCCCTTGCCCGAGACGTCGACGAGCGCGATCTCCAGGTTGTCGCCGTCGCGCATGGAGACCAGGAAGTCGCCGCCGAAGGACGAGCCGCCCGCCTGTTTGAGCACGACCTTGCCGCCCCAGTCCTTGGGCAGTTGCGGCAGCTCGCCCTGGCTCTTGAGGCGGTCGCGCAGTTCCAGCAGCATGGCGTCGCCGCGCAGGCCCTGCACGCCGAGCTTGCCCCTGGTACGTGCCATGAGCACGGCGAGCACGGCGGTGAAGCCGATCGTGACGGTGAGGCCGAGCCCGACCTGGCCGACGCCGAGGGTGAGCGCGAAGTAGCCGAGCGCCAGCACGACGGCGACCAGCAGCACGGCGAGACTGCGCAGCCGCAGGTGCAGCCCGCCGACGAGCATGATGAGGATCAGCAGCGACGGCGAGAACCACTCGGTGGACACCTTGGCGGCGAGGATCCCGACCAGTAGGGTGAGCGCGCTGAGGGTGATCGTCAGATTGCGGTCGCGGGCCAGCGGCCCTCTGCGCACGAATCTGACGACGCGTACCAGCCCCGGCACCCGCACAAGGAGCGAGCGGAGCCGTGGCGGGATCAGCGGCGCCGGACGGGAACTCATGATGCGCATGACTGTATCGGTCTCGTACCTGTTTGGGCAGCCCACTTGACCAAGCCCTTGATCATTACGCATGCATATTGGGTGGCCGAGCACGTTTGTCCGCTCATACGGTGGACGGATGACGTTCCCTATTCGTCCGATTGGTGAATCCGAGTGGCCCGCGATGCTGACGGTCACGTCGGAGGCGTTCGGCGCCACCCCACCCCCTCCCCTCGCCGAGATCTACAAGTCACGCACCGAGTTCGACCGCACGCTGGCAGCCTTCGACGGCGACCTGATGGTCGGCACCACGGGGATCGACAGTTTCACCATGACCGTCCCCGGCGCGGCGATCCCGGTCGCGGGCGTCACCGCCGTCTCCGTGCTCCCCTCGCACCGGCGGCGCGGCATCCTGACGTCGCTGATGCGCCGTCAGCTCGCCGACATCCGCGAGCGCGGCGAGGCGGTCGCCGCCCTGTACGCCTCCGAATCGGTGATCTACGGGCGGTACGGCTACGGGCGGGCGGCTTCGGAGATCCGCGTCACGGTCAACCGGCCCGGCTCCGCCTTCGTCCCCGGCGCGCCCACCGACCCGGGCCTGCGGCTGCGGGTCACCACGCCCGCCGACGTGCGAGCGGATCTGGAGCGGGTGTTCGCCGAGGTGGCCACGCGGCGGCCCGGCCGCTACGCGCGCAACAAGTCGCTCTGGGACTCCCTCCTGATCGACGAGGAGTTCGCCCAGCAGGGCAAGGGCACGCTGCGCTGCCTCGTCGCCGAGGACGACGACGGCGTGCGCGGCTACGCCACGTTCCGGATCAACGCCAAGTGGGACGACGACGGCATCGCCGCCAACGAGTTGCACGTCAATGAGGTCGAGGCGCTGGACCCGGCGGCGTACGCGCTGCTGTGGCGCGGCGTGCTCGACCGCGACCTGGTCGCGAAGGTGCACGCGGGGCGGCCGGTGGACGATCCGCTGGTGGCGCTGCTGGCCGACGCCAGGCAGTTGCGCGCCTCGATCAGTGACGACCTCTGGGTGCGGCTGGTGGACGTGCAGAAGGCGCTGGAGCTGCGCTCGTACGCCGCGCCGGTGGACGTGGTCGTGGAGGTGCTGGACGAGTACTGCCCGTGGAACGCCGGGCGGTGGCGGCTGAGCGGCGACGCCTCGGGGGCGACGTGCAAGCCGAGCGAGGACGAGCCGGACGTGACGCTGCCGGTCGCGGCACTGGGCTCGGCCTACCTGGGCGACGGCCAGTTCGCGACGATGCTCGGGGCCGGGCTGCTCAACGAGCACCGCGCCGGTGCCGTGCGGGAGCTGGCGACGGCCATGGCGTGGAGCCCGAAGCCGTGGGCGGGCCTGGTCTTCTGACGTACAGTCTGGGCATGGCACTGCAACACCTGCAGATCACCCCGCTGGTCGCGATGCGCGCCCGTGACGTGTCACGGCCGTCACCGGAGGACCAGGACTCGGCCGACCGCCAGCCGCTGCGCGACGAGACGCCCCGGCGCGAGCCGAGGCGCAGGTCGGGAAAGTGGGGCGGGACACCGGGATCGGCCCCCCGCCCCACCTGACGGCCGTCAGGAGCAGCGGAAACGGGCCTCGCCCCAGTCGGCGTGGTCGTTGCCGATGCCGTCGCCGCCGTTGCCGACGACGAGGTCCACGTAGCGTGCGCCGGTGAGGTCGGCGCTCAGTTCGTGGGCCGGGTCCGGCCCGCGCAGCACCGGTGTCTGGGCCTTGGTCACGCCGTCGGCCACCACCGTGAACTGGACCGAGCCGCGCGGCGTGGCCTGCGAGTCGTCCACTCCGACGAACGCGGTGAACGCGGTGCACCGGCCGCCCAGGTAGTAGCGGATCCGGGCGGGCGCGTGGGTGCCGAGGCCCTTGGCGAAGACGCGTCCGCCGATGGTGAGCGGGCGGCCGTCGCCTTCTGCCCGGTCGCCGTTGGACAGGTCGCGTTCGATCGGCCCCCACCCGTTGTCGCCGGCGATCCACCGCAGGTCCGAGGCGAAGGCGTCGGCGGTGGGCGGTGGCGGCAGCGTCTGGAAGACGACCACCGTCTCGGCGCGCCGCTCGCCGTAGGCGGCGACGGCCTTCAACTCGTGGCGGCCGTGCGGGATTCCCGCAGGCGGGGTGACCTTCCAGCCGGTCGTGAGAGCGGCGCCGGGGGCGACGTCGCCACCACCCTGACCCTCGACGATCCAGCCCTGCGGCGCGGTGAGCGTCATCGTGACGGCGGCCGGGGCGTGCTCCAGGTTGGTGAAGACCGTGGTGACGTCGTTGGCCACACCCTGCTCCACCCACGGCGGCGCCGCCGCCCCGACCGACAGGGTCGCGCAGGCGGGCTGGTCGGCGGTCGGGCCGAGGTCCTTGACGGCGAAGTCGTCGAGCACGACGTCCGCGCCCGCCGCCTCGTCACGCAGGGAGTACAGCCCCACCCACATGTCGCCGCACCCGCCGAGGACCCGTTCGGTGAAACGGGCGGTCGAGCGCCGCTCGGGCAACAGCGTGTGGCGGATCTCAGCGGTTTCCGCACCCCTGTCGAAGCCGGTGACCCAGGTGTAGGTGTCATCGAGCGCGTTCTGGTAGGAGAAGGACACCTCGTAGGCGCGGCCGGGCTCGAAGCGCACGGTGTGGGGCACCGTGCGGTAGACGAGCCCCTGCCGTTCCTCGTGCGCCTTCAGCGACCAGTCGCCGGTGAGCACGTCGTCGACGAGCTTGCCCTTCCACCCCTTCTGCGTGTACGGCTCGTGCCGCTCCGCCAGGTGGGTGCGGGCGTCGTAGGTGCCGCCGGCGCCGCCCTTCACGAACGGCCCCCAGCCCGCCTCCGGCGCCTCGAAGCCGGCGTGGTCGCCGTTCGTCCTCACCACGCGGACGTCGTCCACGCGCACCGCGCCCGCACCGCTCTGGGCGGCGATCCGCAGGGTGGCGGGGCCGTCGGGGGCGGTGAAGCGCACTCTGACGCGCTGGAAGTAGGTGTCGCGCTTCTCGTCGGAGGCGATGTGGTTCTTGGCCGTCGAACGGTTCAGCCGTACGCTCTGGCCGCCGATCTCCAGTGTGGTCTCGCGGGTCGCGCCGGGCTCGATCTCGACGAACGCCTCCGCCGCGTACGTCTGGCCCGGCCGCAGGCCGGTGACCCGCTGCTCCAGCGAGGCCGCCTCGCCGCCGCCGAGTTCGGCGTGGCGGTGGCCGAGCGCGTCGACGCGCATGGCGACGGGTCCGGTGGTGTTCCAGGCGCCGTCGCCGTTGAAGCCGGGGTCGCGCAGGCCGCTGCCCTCGCCCCAGGCGGGGTCGGGCTGCTGCGGCGCGGCCTTCGGGTACAGGACGTACGGGACGCCGGGCTCGGCGGTGATGGTGACGCGGCCGTCCACGGGGGTGAGGGTGCCCGCCGCGACGCGGCCCTGCGGCGTCAGCCGGTACAGGGTGAGCGGCCGGTCGGCCTCCCACGTGCTCTGGCCGCCCGCCGGGTTGTAGTGGTACAGCTTGCCGTCCCAGGGCAGCAGGTAGGTGCCGCCGTCGAGCACCTTGCGCCCGCCGGAGAACAGCTCGCGCCTGCCGTTCTTGAAGGTGCCGCGCACGCCGTTCTCGAACACGATCTCGTCGGCGCCCCACCGGGTGATCGGCTGCCGCTGGAGGAACTTCACCGGCAGGTTGTGCTCCCAGATGTTGCGGTAGAAGCCGTTCCAGTCGTTTTCCGCGGTCCAGCCCTCGAACTCGACGATGCGGGCGGCGCCGAGGACGGGGTGGGAGTTCCAGACGTCCTTCTCGTGGTTGCGGATGAACCGGATGATCTGGGAGTTGAGCCCCTTGTTGGTGACTCCGCCGTAGTTGAGGTCGTTGGCCCAGTGGGCCCACAGCGAAGAGCGTTCGAGCTTGTCCGACCACTCCGTGGTCACCTGCCAGCCCTGCTTGCGCAGTTCGGCGAGGGTACGGTCGGCGACCCAGCCGAAGGGCCGGAAGACGTCGACGTACAGGACCGACAGGTTGCCGTCCGTCTCCCCGCGCAGCCGGCGGAAGCGTTGAGCGAGCGTGCCCGCCGTGAGGTCGCGGCGCTGGTCGATACGGTAGGACTGGTCGAGCCAGTTCCATCCCAAGGTGCCGGTGTCGACGAGTGTCTCGCTGAACGACCTGGCCTCGGGGTAGGACTCGGTGGCGTTGACGTGCACGCCGAAGTCGGCGTTCCACTTCTTGCCCGCCTTGAGCAGGGTGTTGAGGTCCTTCAGCCCGCCCGCGCGGGTGTTGTGGTTGCCGCCGTAGTCGGGGTGGGCCGAGTCGTGACCCTCCGACTGGTAGCCCTTGAGCATGGCCAGCTGCCCGAGGCCGTCGGTGGCCAGGGAGATGCGCTTGACGTCGTCGAGGGTGCGCAGGAACGGGTGCGTGGCCTGGCTGCTGAAGTTGAACGGGATGTGCGTCACGACGCGCTCGCTCGTCCGGTCGGCGCCGAGCGCCTTGACGGCGATGCCCCGGAAGGCGACGGCGCCGTCCTGCCAGTCGACGGCGCCGTCGCCGTTGGCGTCGGGCGTGACGACGACCTTGGCCCAGGGCAGTTCCTCGGTGAACGGGGAACCGTCCGCGCGGTGGGTCCACTGGCCGCTCCACACGCCCACGCGGACGACGCCGTCCGAGCCCTTCCTGGCCTGGTGCCACAGGCGGGCGGCGTCCCTGTCCGTGACGCCGGCGGGCCGGTCGTGGACGGAGTTGGTCTCGACGGCGGCGGCGAGCCGGTCGGTGTTGACGATGCCGTACGTCGCGCCGACCGGCTCGTTCTCCGGCGCCGTCGCGGCCGTCACGGGCGCGAAGACGTCGGCGGTGCGCGTGGAGTTCGGGTCGAGGCGGGTGAAGGCGGTGGCCGCGCCCTGCTGGTCGCCACTCACCGACACGAGGTCGTGGCCGGGCAGGTCGATCGTGCCGACCCGGAAGCCCTCGGTGTCGCGGACGGCCTCGACGGCGAAGGCGGTGACGCGTCCCTTGACGGCGATCGACGCGTCGATCTCGACGCCGGGCAGGGAGGGGAAGGTGAGCCGGTACCTGGCCCTGCCGGTGTCGCTGCCGGTCAGTGTCACCTCGGTGGGGCGGGCGGAGCCGTTCAGCACCACGGACGGCACTGCCGTACTGGCACCCAGTGTGGCGCCGGAGGCCCGGTCGGTGTAGCCGAGCACGCGCGGGAAGCCGGGATCGACCGCGACGGACAGTTCGGCGGAGGTGAGCGTGAGCGGCTGGGCGACCCGCGCGGGAGTGGGCGGGATCCGCTGCGCCGTGGGCGCGGGCACGTGGGCGGCGGCGGGTTCGTCCGGCGAGGCCAGTTCGTACGCCGGAGGCGAGCCGGGCGGCGCGGCGTGGGCCGGCGCGGCTAACGCGAGAGACAACAGGACCGCCGGGACGGCGGCGAGTCGGAGGCGCATTCATCTCCTTGACGGAAACGGCGGAACGCCTCCCAGTATCACCCGCTTGACGATCTTCCGGACTCGAAGGTCCAGCGCCCGGTAAAGACCTCAGGCCGACTCGGGGGCCAGGGCGCCATGGCGGCCCCTGGCCCGCTGCGGGCGGTCAGGCTTCGGGAAGCGGCGGGAGCTGGCCGATCGTCTCGTAGGCGGCCAGCTGCGCGATGCGGCGGCTGTGGCGCTCGGCGCCGGAGAAGGAGGTCTGCAGGAACACCTCGGCGAAGCGGGTGGCCTCCTCGGTGGAGTGCATGCGCGCCCCGATGCCGACCACGTTGGCGTTGTTGTGCTCGCGCGCCAGCCGGGCGGTCTCCTCACTCCAGGCGAGCGCGCAGCGGATGCCGCGCACCTTGTTGGCGGCGATCTGCTCGCCGTTGCCCGAGCCGCCGATGACGATGCCCAGGCTGCCCGGGTCGCCGGCGACGCCCTCGGCGGCACGCAGGCAGAAGACGGGATAGTCGTCCTCCGCGTCGTAGATCTGGGGACCGCAGTCGATCACCTCGTGGCCGTGTTCCTTCAGCCAGGACACCAGATGGTTCTTCAGCTCATAGCCGGCATGGTCGGCACCGATGTACACACGCACCCGCTCAGTCTTCCACAGCGGTCCCCCACCATGTCGGAACCGACTAAGGTAAGGACCGCAGACCCCGTTCAACCCTTACGGAGCATCCATGCGCGAGATCCGCAGGCTCGGTGACCCAGTCCTGCGCACCCCCGCCGAACCGGTGACCGACTTCGACCGCGAGTTGCGCAAGCTGATCGACGAGATGTTCGAGGCGATGTACTCCGTCGCCGGGGTCGGACTGGCGGGCCCGCAGATCGGCGTGCCTCGGCGGCTGTTCGTCTACGACATCAGCGGGCGCAAGGGACACGTGGTCAATCCGGTGCTGACCGTGGACGACCCCGAGCCGGTCCTCGACGGTGAGGGCTGCCTGTCGGTGCCCGACCGGGTCACCGGGCGACCGCAGTACGCCGAGACGCCCAGGGCCGCCGGGGTCACCGTCGAGGGGTTCGACCGGCTCGGGCGCCCGCTGCGGCTGAAGGCGCGCGGCGGGCTCGCGCGCTGCCTGCAGCACGAGACGCAGCACCTCGACGGCAAGCTGTTCTTCGATCTTCTCGACCGCTCGGAAGCCCGCCGGATCATGCTCAAGGCGTAGCCCGTCTCAGGTTCATCGTCTTCAGCTCAAGGTACTCGTCCATGCCGTGCTCGCCGAGTTCGCGGCCGAGACCCGACTGCTTGTGGCCGCCGAACGGCGCCAGCAGGTTGAAGCGGCCGCCGTTGACCGAGACCTGCCCGGTGCGCAGGCGGCGGGCCACGGCGAGAGCCTCCTCGTCGGTGCCCGCCCACACCGCTCCGGCCAGGCCGTAGCGGGTGCCCTCGGCGATGGCGACGGCCTGGTCGACGGTGGTGAACGGGATGATCGACAGGACCGGGCCGAAGATCTCCTCCTGCTCGATCGTCATGCCGGGCTCGACGGCGGCGAAGACGGTGGGCTCGACGTAGTAGCCGCGCGGCAGCGGCGGCTCGGTGCCTCCGGTGAGGAGCCTGGCGCCCTCCTCCTCGCCCCGGTTGATGAAACGGACGACGCGGTCGCGCTGGGCGGCCGACACGAGCGGGCCGAGCCTGGTGCCCTCCGCCATGGGGTCGCCGACGGTGTAGGTGCGCGCGACGGCGACGGCCCGCGCGACGGCCTCGTCGTACTGGTCGCGGTGGACGATCATGCGCGACCAGGCGGAGCAGGTCTGACCGGAGTTGACGAAGCAGTGGGCGACGCCGGCCTCGACCGCGACGTCGAGGTCGGCGCTGGGCAGGATCAGGTTGGCGGACTTGCCGCCGAGTTCGAGCGCGACCCGCTTGACGGTCTCGGCCGCCAGCGAGGCCACCCGGCGACCGGCCGCCGTCGAGCCGGTGAAGGAGACCATGTCGACGTCGGGGTGGGTGACCAGTGCCTCGCCGACCACCGGTCCGCGCCCGCTGACCAGGTTGAGGACGCCGGGCGGCAGCCCGACGTCGTGGAAGACCTCGATCAGGGCGTAGGCGGCCAGCGGGGCGACCTCGCTCGGCTTGAGCACGACCGTGCACCCGGCGGCCAGCGCCGGGCCGATCTTGGACACGATCTGGTGGAGCGGGTAGTTCCACGGCGTGATCGCGGCGACGACGCCGACGGGTTCCTTGACGATCAGGCAGTCGCCGAGCCGCCGCTCGCGCGGGTGGGTCACGGCCAGTTCGGCGAACGACTCCAGCACCTTGACGGGTCCCAGGGTCTGGGTGCGGTGGGCGAAGGGGTACGGCGCCCCGACGTCGAGGGCGATCGTGCGGGCCACGTCGTCGGCGCGCGCGGTCAGTAGTTCGGCGGCCGAGGCGAGGATCTTGCCACGCTCCGCCAGCGTGGTGCGCGACCAGGCGGGCAGCGCCGCGCGGGCCGCTCTGACCGCCGCCTCGACGTCGTCGGGCGCGCCTTCGGGCACCCGGTCGAGGATCTCCTCGGTGGCGGGGTTGACGACGTCGATGCTCGCGCCTGACACGGAGGCGGTCCAGCGACCACCGATGTAGTTCTCCCGCATATCCCCATCCTCGCGCGCCGGCCATCGTGGAAGGAGGTCGGCACAGACCGTGGCGAACGTGACCCCCAGGGTACGGCTGGGAAGCCCGTGCCCACCGGGGTTATCGGGAAGAGCGGGTCAGTCGAAGACGGGGCGCTTGGTGCGGGTGCGCTTGAGTTCGAAGAAGTCCTCGAACTCCGTGACGGTCTGGACGCCGTCCCACAGCCGCCCGGCGTCCTCGCCACGCGGGACGCGGGTGATCACCGGGCCGAAGTAGGCGTTGTCGCCGACCCGGATGATCGGGGTGCCCACCTCCTCGCCGACCAGGGTGATGCCCTCGTCGTGGGAGGCGCGGACGGCGTCGTCGAACTCGGTGGACTCCATGGCGTCGGCCAGCGAGACGTCGAGGCCGAGCGCCTCAAGGGACCGCTCGGCGATGGTCCGCAGGCCGTCGCCCTTGCGGTCGCCGTGCTCGTTGTGCAGCCGGGTGCCGAACTCGGTGTAGAGGCCGCCCACCACGTGGTGACCGTACTTGTCGTCGGCGGCGGCGATGACGCGCACCAGCTCGATCGCCCTGGCGATCAAGCGGCGGTATTCGTCGGGGATGTCCTTGTCCTCGTTGAGGACGTTGAGGCTCATGAGGTGCCATCGGATCTCGACCGGACGGACCTTCTCCACCTCGACCAGCCACCGCGAGGTGACCCAGGCGAACGGGCAGAAAGGGTCGAACCATAGGTCCACGGGAGTCTTGTCAGCCACGACTGCCCATAACCTGGGAGCACGCTGGGCTATTCCCCATGGGAACATTCAACGCATGCCCCGAAGAAGTGGTGTAGAGGAGTAAAGACTTGGCAGGCAACCTGACCCGGGACGAGGCCCGCGAGCGCGCCCGGCTACTCAAGGTCGAGTCGTACGACGTGGCGCTCGATCTGACCGAAGGCGAAGACCGCTTCGAGAGCGTGACGACCATCAGGTTCGCCGCTCGCCCCGGCGCCTCGACCTTCGTCGACCTTCACGGCGCCCGCGTGCGCCAGGTCACGCTCAACGGCACCGACCTGGACGTCTCGGCCTACGACGCCGACAAGGGCCGCTTCCCGCTGACCGGCCTGGCGGAGGACAACGAACTGCGCGTCGACGCCGACTGCGCCTACACCCACACCGGCGAGGGGCTGCACCGTTTCGTCGACCCGGTCGACCGGAACGTCTACCTGCACAGCCAGTTCGAGACGGCCGACGCGCACCGCATGTACGCCTGCTTCGACCAGCCCGACCTGAAGGCCACCTTCAAGCTGACCGTGCTGGCACCGGCCGGGTGGGAGGTCGTCTCCAACGCCGCCCCGGACACGGTCGCCGACCTGGCGCCGGAGGGCGGCAGGCACGGGAGCGTGCAGGCTGCCAGGAAGTGGGAGTTCCCCGCCACGGCGGTGATGTCCACCTACATCACGGCGCTGGTGGCCGGGCCGTACCACAAGGTGACCGCCGAGCACGACGGGATCCCGCTGGGCCTGTACTGCCGGGCGTCGCTGGCCGAGCACCTCGACGCCGACAACATCCTGGAGGTCACCCGGCAGGGCTTCGACTTCTTCCACAGGGTGTTCGGCGTCCGCTACCCGTTCGGGAAGTACGACCAGCTCTTCGTGCCCGAGTTCAACGCCGGGGCCATGGAGAACGCCGGGTGCGTCACCTTCCTGGAGGACTACGTCTTCCGCTCCCGGGTGACGGACGCGCTGGTCGAGCGCCGCGCCGAGACCATCCTGCACGAGATGGCGCACATGTGGTTCGGCGACCTGGTCACCATGCGCTGGTGGGACGACCTGTGGCTGAACGAGTCGTTCGCGACCTACATGTCGGTGCTGTGCCAGGCCGAGGCCACTCGCTGGGGCCAGGGCGCGTGGACCACGTTCGCCAACGTCGAGAAGTCGTGGGCCTACCGCCAGGACCAGCTGCCCTCGACGCACCCGATCGCCGCCGACATCGTCGACATGCAGGCCGTCGAGGTCAACTTCGACGGCATCACGTACGCCAAGGGCGCCTCGGTGCTCAAGCAGCTCGTCGCGTACGTGGGGCTGGAGAACTTCCTGGCCGGGGTGCGCGACTACTTCAAGGACCACGCCTGGGGCAACACCGAGCTGAAGGACCTGCTGGCGGCCCTTGAGCGCACCTCGGGCCGCGACCTGTCGTCGTGGTCGAAGGAGTGGCTGGAGACCTCCTGGGTCAACACGCTGCGGCCGTCCTTCACGGTCGGCGAGGACGGGCGCTTCGCGAGCTTCGAGGTGCTCCAGGAGGCTCCGGCCGACTATCCGACGCTGCGCTCCCACCGGGTGGCGATCGGCCTGTACTCCGCCTCCGACGGGGTGCTCAAGCGGGTCAAGCGGGTCGAGCTCGACGTCGTCGGCGCCCGTACGGCCGTGGCGGAGCTGGTCGGCGAGGAGCAGCCCGACCTGGTGCTGATCAACGACGACGACCTGACGTATGCCAAGATCCGCCTGGACGAGCGGTCGCTGCGCACGCTGGTCGAGGGCGGCATCACCCGGTTCGCCGAGTCGCTGCCGCGCGCGCTGTGCTGGTCGGCGGCGTGGGACATGACCCGCGACGGCGAGATGTCCACCCGCGACTACGTCCAGCTGGTCGTCTCCGGCGTGGGCACGGTCACCGACCTCACGGTCCTGCAGACGGTGCTCAGGCAGGCGCGGATGGCGGTGCAGCAGTACGCCGACCCGGCCTGGCGGCCGGAGGGCCTGGCGCTGCTGGCGAGGACGCTGCGTGAGCTCATCGGCTCCTCGGCGGCGGGCTCCGACTACCAGCTGGCGTTCGTGCAGTCCCTGGCGGCGGTGGCGGTCTCCGGCGACGACCTCGACTTCGTGCAGGGCATCCTGGACGGCTCCGCCGTACCGGAGGGGCTGAGCGTCGACACCGACCTGCGCTGGACGCTCGTCCACGCGCTGGTGTCCGGCGGCCGGCTGGGCGCCGCCGACATCGACGCGGAGCTGGAGCGCGACGCCACCGCGACCGGTGAGCGGTCGGCGGCCAGTTGCCGGGCGGCGATCCCGACCGCCGAGGGCAAGGAGGCGGCCTGGGCCGCGATCGTGGGCGGCAAGCTGGCCAACGCGCAGTTCCGCGCGACGATCAACGGCTTCCAGGACCCGCACCACCCCGAGCTGCTGGTGCCGTTCCGCGAGCGGTACTTCGCCGAGGTGAAGCGCCTGTACGGCGAGTGGTCGTTCGACTCGGCGCAGGGGTTCGCGGTCGGGTGCTACCCGGCGCTGCTCATCGAGCAGGCGACGGTGGACGCGACGCGCGCCTACCTGGCCGGTACCGAGGTGCCGCAGGCGCTGGAGCGCATGATCCTCGAAGGTGAGGACGGGGTGCGGCGCGCGCTGCGCAACCGCGCGAGCTTCTAGCCGTTCTCCGCGAAAGCCCCCGGCCGGGTCCGCCCGGCCGGGGGCTTTCGCGTGTGCGGGTCTTGACAGGGGCCGGGTCCGGCCTCATATTTTTCAGCACTAACTTTACTTCCAAAGAAAGTGGGCTCATGGCAGGCACGGACCGGGGCGACCTCACCAGGACGGCGATCCTCGCGCTGCTCGGGACCGTCGGCCCGCTCAGCCGGACGGAGATCGCGCGCGAACTCGACCTCAGCCCCGCCACGGTCACGCAGCTCACCCGCGAGCTGATGGGCCACGGCATGCTGGAGGAGCTCGACCTGCGCCCCTCCAGAGGCGGGCGGCCCGCCCAGCGGCTCGGGCTGGTCGGCAGCGCCGGGCGCGCGCTCGGCGTCAAGGTCACCGCCGACCACCTGGTGATCGTGGACGTCCGCCTCGACGGCCGGGTGCTCGGCTCCTGGGAACTGCCCTACGACCCCGCGCCGGTGGGCAGCCTCGACGCGCTGGCCGACGCGGTCGCCTCGGTCGTGGCCGCCGCCGAGGCCGGTCCGCCGCTGCTCGGCGTCGGCGTGGGCGTGCCCGGCAGCGTCGAGGACCAGGCCGTCGGCACCGTGAACGCGCCCACGCTCGGCTGGCAGGCCATGCCGGTCGGCGAGCGGCTGCGCCGCCGCCTCGACCTGCCGGTGCTCGTGGAGAACGACGTCAACGCCCTGGCGGCGGCAGAACGCCTGTACGGCAGCGGCCGCACCCACCGCGACTTCCTCGTCCTCACGATCGGCAGGGGCGTCGGCGCCGCCATCGTGGCCGACGGCCGGGTGTACCGGGGCGCCAGGGGCGGCGCGGGCGAGTTCGGCCACTTCCCGGTGGCGGAGGGCGGACCGGTGTGCGGCTGCGGGTCCACCGGCTGCCTGGAGGCGCTCGTCGGGGCGGCCGGGCTGCTGGCGCGCTCGGGGGCGGCGAACGTCGAGGCGCTCGGACGGGCGGCCGACACGGGCGACG